>CAZMSI010000098.1:0-6936 GCA_964568895.1 uncultured Sideroxydans sp.
AGGCGGCTCTTCCAGCGTCTTCAACATGGCGTTGAATGCCGACTTCGACAGCATGTGCACTTCATCGATGATATACACCTTGAAGCGCCCGGATGTCGGCGCGTACAGCGCGCTTTCCAGCAGCTCGCGCATGTTGTCGACCTGGGTGTTGGAAGCCGCATCCAGCTCGATCAGATCGACGAAGCGACCGCTGTCGATCTCGGTGCAGGCACTGCACACGCCGCACGGCGTGGCGGTGACGCCGGTTTCACAGTTTAGCGATTTGGCGAAGATGCGCGCGATGGTGGTCTTGCCCACACCGCGGGTGCCGGTGAACAGGTAGGCATGGTGCAGCCGGTTCTGGTCCAGGGCATTGGTGAGCGCGCGTACGACATGCTCCTGTCCAGCCAGTTGGGAAAAGGTCTTGGGTCGCCATTTGCGTGCTAGTACGGAAGTTGCGGACAAGGGCTGCACCCAATCAGAAGCGGTAATCGAAGTGGACCTGGTTGAAATTGATCCCCTGGTTCGGCGCCTTGATGCTGCCATTCGACAGGTGCTGGTAGCGGTAACCCAAATCGAACTGGCGATGCTCGCCGAAGCGCAGGCCCAGGCCAACATGGTCGCCGAACTGGAAGGCGGTGGCAAACTTGCGGTCCGCGTTGATGAAAGTCGGGGAAATCAGATGGATACCGATCGCGCCCTCAACGTAGGGGGCCATACCGGACGGGTTTTTCCGCTCGAAGCGGAATACCGGGGTCAGCCCGAAGTCGGTGATGTTCTGGTTGTCGCCCGCAGCGCTGTGGCCGCTCCATCTTCCCAGCGAAGCATCCCAGAAGCCGGTAACATGCCAGTCGCCGTCGTTGAGCCAGCTCTTGTTCCAGTCCCACAGCAGACCGACCCGCGCCAGGTTCGTGGCATCGCCGGTGCCATACTCGACAGAAACGCCATCCACGGCGTAAGCCTGAGTCGTCATCAGCGCAAACATCGCCAGCGTGAACAGTTTTTTCATCATTGCTCCCGACCCGGGCGTATTGACGCCCTAACAAAAAGGAGGCGAGCCTTACCCCGGCACTTGCAGTAATTAGCTGTGGCTGCTTCCTTCCGGACCTGACCAGATTCACTACCCTGCAATGCGGGGAGACCCGCCTGTTCGTTGGGAAATTCCGCGCAAACCAGCGCGAAACACCCGAAAACTTGTAAAACCAACCGGCACGCAATGATAAAGGAATCGGCGGTATAAATCCACGCCGTGCCGCAGCCTGGCATTCTGCCTAGCGTTCTTCCCTGGCAAGTGCATGAACTGCTGCCGTAATGCGCCTTAGCGCCTCC
The DNA here is from genome assembly GCA_964568895.1 of uncultured Sideroxydans sp. Taxonomy (GTDB): domain Bacteria; phylum Pseudomonadota; class Gammaproteobacteria; order Burkholderiales; family Gallionellaceae; genus RI-121. The sequence goes on from CAZMSI010000098.1 coordinate 1,309, forward strand.
TCCACCGTGCTGCGCGGTGCGCCGATATTGAGGCGCATGAAACCGCTGCCCTGCTCGCCGAACACCGTGCCTGGATTCATTCCCACCCTGGCCCGGTGCACGAAAAAATCCTTGAGCTGCTCGTCGTCCATGCCCATGGCGCGGCAATCCAGCCACAGCAGATAGGTGCCCTCAGGTTCGACCAGCCCGATCTGCGGCAGATGCTCGGCGAGGTAGCCGCGCACGAAGTCGCGCGTATCGCGCAGATACAGCAGCAGATTGTCCAGCCACGGCCCGCCCTCGCGGTAGGCCGCATCGAACGCAGCCACGCTGAAAGGATTGGCGCTGGCCGGCGGCAGCATCTCGAATACCTTGCGGAATGCCGCGCGCTGCTGTGCATCCGGAATCACCAATACCGACAGGCCGAGACCCGGAATATTGAAGCTTTTGCTCGGTGCGACTGCGGTAATGACGTTATCGCCCTCCCGCGTCAGCGTCGCCAGCATGGTGTGGCGATATTCCGGATAAACCAGGTCGGCATGAATTTCGTCGGTCAGGATTGCCAGCTTGTGGCGGCGTGCAATATCCAGCACCTGCTCCAGTTCGTGCTGCGTCCACACCCTGCCCACCGGATTGTGCGGTGAACACAACAGCAGCAGCTTCGCCTGTGCGGCACATTCTTCCAGTTGTGCGAAATCCATGGTGTAGCACCCGCCCTCTTCGCTCAACGGGTTCAGCAGCAGCTTGCGCCCGGTATGCGTCGCCGCCGAGAAAAACGGAAAATATACCGGCGGCTGCACGATCACGCTCTCGCCGGGCCCGGCACAGGCCATCATCGCCGCATGCAGCGACGGCACCACGCCCGGCACCGGCATGATCCATTCGCGCTGCACCAGCCAGTTGTGGCGCTTGTACAGCCATTCGATCAATGCCTCGTACATGCCGTCCGGATACCATGTATAGCCGTACACCGGATGCAGCGCGCGCTCGGCCAGCGCCAGCGTCACCGCCTCGGGCGCGGCGAAGTCCATGTCCGCCACCCACATCGGCAGCACGTCGGCGGTGCCGAAATAGCCGGCGCGGCCGTCGTGCTTGATGCAGGAAGTGCCTTCGCGCGAAATCGGGGTATCGAAATCGTAGTTCATGCCATGTACTCCCAGATGGTCACTTCGGACAAGGTATGCTGGAACTTGCGTCTGGTCTCGCGGATCACGAACGGCAGCTCCAGCGGCCCCTCGATCAGCCGGAAATGGCTGCCCAGCATCTCCTGCAGGCCGTCCAGCGTAGTATAACGTTCGCCATCCTTCTTGAAACCACCGACCCATTCCTCGCGCCGGGTGTGTTCCGCAAGCCAGGTGTAGGGCGAGGCGATCAACAGCAACCCGCCGACATTCATGCGTTCGTGGATCCGGGTCAGGAACTTCGCCGGGCTGTACAGCCGGTCGATAAGGTTGGCGGCCAGCACCAGGTCATAGCCCCTGAACTGCGGCTTCAGGTTACAGGCATCACTCTGGTAGAACTCCACCTTGTGGCGCACCGCTTCCAGCCCGAGTTCTTCCAGCGTGTGCTCGCGGTATTCCACCAGCTCACCCTCCTCCGCCAGCGTGTAGCGCAGCATCCCGCGCTCGGCCAGGTCCACGCCGAAGCCGATGAAGCGCGCGGAAAAATCCAGTCCGGTGACATGCTCGAAATGCCTGGCCAGTTCAAACGTCGCGCGCCCCGATGCGCAACCGACGTCGAGCGCGGTGCGCATCGGCCGGCCGTTCATCGCGCGCACCGCCAGCTCGGCCAGTGCCTTCGGAAAATTCGGCACGCCGAAATACTCGTCGCCGTAATGGAACTCGGCATACTGTGACAGCAGCGCATCGGCCTCATAATGCGAGGTCGGAACAATGGCCGGCGCCTCGCTCACTACATAGCGAAAACCGGCATGCTGGAAGAAATGACGGCGAAAAGCATAGCGCGCGCTGTGCAGCGCCTCGTTGCCGCAGGACACCCACGAACCGCCCTTGAACAGGTTGTGGCGCTCGTCGAAGGTCGGCGTGGTGAAATCGTCGTACAGCGGATGCACCGCAAAGCCTGTAAACGGATAGATCGCCGTTTCGGTCCACTGCCACACATTGCCGACCACATCATACAGTTCGCCATGGCGGAACTCGGTCACCGGACATGACGAAGCGTAGCGGTCGAGATGAAGGTTCGCATTCGCCGCATGATCGACCGGTACCTCATCCAGGCCCGCGGAATCGTACAGGCGGTACCACTCGTCCTCGGTCGGCAGGCGGACCGGCTGCCCGGTCTCAATCTTCTTCCAGTTACAGAACGCCTTGGCCTCATGGTAATTGACTTCCACCGGCCAGTCCCACGGCATATCGACCTCTTCGGTCATCAGCCGCAACTGCCAGCCGCCCTCGCGCCTCAGCCAGAAGGTCGGGTGCATGGCCTGTGCATAACGCTTCCAGGCGCGCCCTTCTTCCTGCCACCATTCATCTTTCTTGTAACCGCCCGCCTCGACAAAGGACAGGAACTCGCGATTGCTCACCAGATAGCGGCCGGCCTGGAATGCCGCGACCTCCGCTTCGTGCAAGCCATACTCGTTGTCCCAGCCGTAATGTGCATCGTCGCTGCGCTGTTTGCCGAGTCGTACCGTACCCGCCGGCACCTCAACCAGTTCGTTCGCAGGCGGCTCACCGTGTGTACGACACGGTTGCCACTCGGCATGCGGCTGCACGTATTGCAGCGCCTGTTGGCGGATCAGCACCGACGAGGTTTCCAGATGGATCATCTCGTGCTCGACACCCATCAGCACTGCCCACCACGGATGATTCCAGTCGATCGGCAACGCCAGCGGCGCACTGCGCATGTAGCCGTCCACCGCGGCGCGTACCTGCTTACGGTAGGCGCGCACCTCGTCCATCTGCGGCCAGTCGTAGGTCGCATCGTCAAGGTCGTCCCAGCTCATCTCGTCCACGCCCACCGAGAACATCGCCTCGAAACGCGGATTGATGCGCTCTGCCAGCAACCCGCCGAGCAGCATCTTGTTCACGAAAAACGTCGCGGTGTGCGCGTAATAGAAAATCAGCGGATGGCGCAGCGAAATCGGGCGAACGTAATACGCCTCGTCATTGACCAGCGTCTCGAACAACTGTTCGTAGCGGTCAAAACTTGTATGGAAATAATCGATGATCTGTTGCCGCTTGCTCTCGGCATCGCCCTCGATCAGGTTGGGAGTACGTTGGAATAACTTGCGCTGCATGGCTGTCGCTTATTCTGCATGACAATGGCGAGTCGCGATTATGGGAGGCATGGCGGGATGCGTCAATTTGCGTAAACGATCGGCACATCTGATGCACGAATGCCACAAACCCGGCACAAACAATATTACTATTTCAGGAATAGCGTTAAGAATGTTAGCATTACGCCCTTTTCGCAAGATCAAGGCCGGGAGAAGCACTCCCAATCACTAAAGAAGTGAGGTGCAATGGAATGAATGTTATTTCGAAAAAAGAAGTGGCCGGCGTCGTTGGCGCCGAAGGACTCCACCTGATCGGTGACCTGTACCAGTGCCAGACTGGCGCTGACCTGATGATCAAAGCCGACCTGCTGAAAGCTGCCTGCGTCGAACTGTGCAATGACGCCGGCCTGCAGGTTGTCGGCGAAAACTTTTTCCAGTTCGACGATGCCGGTGTAACCGGTTGTGTGCTGCTCGCCGAGTCGCACGTCGCGATCCACACCTGGCCGGAATACGGCACCGTCACCGTCGACGTTTACGTCTGCAATTACAACATGAACAATTCTGCCAAGGCACAAAAAGTGTTCGACGGCATCCAGAAATTGTTCTCTCCCGCCGATGCCAAAACCCAGGGCGTGCAGCGGGGCGAGGTATGAGCGAAGAAATCCTCACCGAGTGGCTGACCGGGGACAGCGGATACTGCTTCCGTACCTCGCAGCCCTTGCTGGATTTCCACTCCGACTACCAGCACGTCCAGCTATTCGAATCGCCACGGTTCGGCAAACTGCTGCGGCTGGACGACTGCTTCATGACATCCGAAAAGGATGAATTCTTCTACCACGAAAACATCGTGCACCCCGCCGCAGTAACACACCCTTCGCTGCGTCGCGTGCTGGTGATCGGCGGCGGCGACGGCGGCGCTTGCGAGGAAATCCTCAAGCACCCCAGTATCGAAAAAGTCATCCTGGCAGAACTTGACCAGGCCGTGATCGACGTCTCGAAAGAACACCTGACCAGCATCCATCGCGGCGCGATGGACGACCCGCGCCTTGAACTGCGCATCGGCGACGGCGCGGCATTCGTGCGCGAAACGGCGGAACGATTCGACCTCGTCATCCTCGACCTGACCGACCCGGTCGGCGAGGCCGTCGCACTCTACCAGCGCGAATTCTTCGCAGCCTGCCGCAACGTGCTCAACCCCGGCGGCGCACTCACCATGCACATCGGCGCCCCGGCATTCCACCCCGAACGGGTCAGCGAAATCACCGCCAATCTGCGGCAGGTATTCGCCATCGTGCGGCCGTATCTCGTTACCGTGCCGCTGTACGGCGCGCAATGGGGCTTCGCCTGCGCTTCGGACAGCCTCGATCCGTTAAGTCTCAGTGAGGAAGAAGTCGAACAGCGCATAGCCGAGAGGAAGCTGCAGGATTTGCAGTTCTATAATGGTGCGACGCATCGCGGGATTTTTGCGTTGCCGAATTTTGTGAGGCGGTTGACTGAGCCTGAGAATTAGGCCTTAAAGCCAACTTTTTCAATTCGATGTCCGCAATCCCCCCGGCAACCGTCACTGCCTACCTGGAAACCGATTACCGCATTTTCAACGAGCCGCCCTTCGCATTACGGATTGGAATAAACAGCGCACAACTGGAAAAACTTTATCAACAACATAAAACCAGTTGCGGCGTCTTCATCACGGCCTGCAATCCTTTCAGCCGCAAGCTCGACAATGCGACCAACGCAGCAAAACAGGCCGAACTAACAAAGGAGTTGGCGCAACGAGGCCTGAGCTTTATTGAAGGCGAAGGCAGGCATCCCTCCGGCGGGTGGCCGGCAGAGCCCAGCTATTTCGTTCTGGATTTATCACTTGAGGAAGCAAAAGCGCTGGGCCGACGATACGGGCAGAATGCGGTGGTATGGTGCGGGGCCGATGCGGTGCCGGAATTGGTCTTGCTCAGGCAGGAATGACCAATGCCACTGGTCAGCAACGAAACTAATCTGCGACCTTGACCGCCAACCCCAGCGCGCGGATGCGCGCGGCGAAGCTTTCCAGCGCATCGTGCGATAGCGCGGCCAGCCGTGGCGCCTCGGGCTGCAACGAGGGACGCGCCAGCGTGTAAAGCAGCACGCCCTGCGGGCGAATGCCGTCCTTGAGCGACGACTCCAGGAAATTCACGTAGTCGTCTTCATCCTGCTGCGACGGCGCGTTTCCATCCAGCGCAAACCAGCAGGTCTGCAGCCAGGTGTTGGGACAGCATGCAATGGCAGTGGCGAGGTTGCCGCGCACCTTGTCCAGTGTGACGCGCGTGTCGTTGACCTGCTGTATGCCAGACTCGCTGGCACGGTCGAACTTGAACCAGACTTCGCCGTTGCATTGCGCCATATCCCGCAGTCCCTGCTGCACGTTATCGCGCTGCAAC
>CAZMSI010000099.1:0-4723 GCA_964568895.1 uncultured Sideroxydans sp.
TCTTCTTCGGGTGAAATGACGGCACCGGCCCACGGGAAGGTATGGTGCCCGCCCAAGAGCAGGATCACCAGCAACCCGAATGCCAAAGGAAACAGCGCATACAGCGAGGTAGCCAGATGGCGCACCTGAAAACGCCATTTTGCCCCGACCAGGTAAAGCACCGAACACAAGGCCACACCGCTCAGCGCCAGGTAAGTCACCATCATGAAGGCGACAGTCAAAACCGACCAATTGCTATAAGATAACATGCTCATTCCCCCTTAATCAGCGGCCGTTGACATCGGTATAAACCGGCGCGCCCTGTTGCAGCACGTGGCGCACATAATTCACCACATTCCAGCGTTCGGTCGGCGACAGGTCGTTGGCATAAGATGGCATCACTGCCCCGCCGAACGTCATCATCCCGAAAATATAGCCGTCAGGAAGTCCACGGGAGCGCTCGTCGGTCAGGTCGAACGGCTGTATGATCAGTTTTTTGCCGACCAGTCCGTCACCCTTACCCTTGTAGCCGTGGCACGGCGTGCAATAGATACCAAACAACTTGCCGCCGAATTCCAGCGACTTCTGGCTGGCCGGCACCGGGTTTTTCATCTTGGCCGCCGCATCCTTGTCCTTGACGAACACGGTAGTACCGGGAACCGGGACCGAATGCGGGGGATACGGATCCATGCCCGGATGTTTCGGATCAACGCTTTCCTGCGGCTTGATACTGATCTGCTCGGACATATCCTTGGACCACGGCCATGCCTGCGCCAATACAGGCACCACCAGCAAAGCAATTGCTAAAGTCAGTTTTTTCATCGGCCAACCTCTTCCTGAATTTCCAATGCCTTATGCTTGGCAAATATTCCCTTGAGCGCCGTAGTAGCGCCTTCCTCGGCTTTCACCATAATGCCAATCTGATCTTCAGACACCTTGGCACTGTATAGCGGCGACCGTCTGGCCGGGAGACCAGCACACACCAGAAAGCCCAGCACGGTGATGTATACACCGCCGAGAATGAAGAACTCATAGGTCAGCACCATGTCGGGAGGAATCGGCACGATGGGCTTGCCACCCTTCATCTGGGAAAAGAAGTTGGCCTGCGTGGATGCAACCCACAGGAAGCCGAGGCTGCCGATCAGTGTTGCCCCGAACAGCGTGAACCACTGCACTTTCACAGGTTTCGGCCCAATAAACTCCTCCACTTCCGGATGCTCGATCGGCGATTTGATCACCATATCGTCAGCCGCATTGAATCCCTGGATGCTGCTGGTGCGCAGCTCCCTGACGACCTGTTCGGCCTCCTCGAAGTTGTTGTACAGCGCAAGTAAATAACGTTTGCTCATTTTAGTTAGCTCCCTTCACAGCGAGTTCTTCCGCAACGAAACCCTCCGGGGCTGCGCTCTCTGCCTTCTTGGAGTGCAGGCTACGGTGATAGACCATTTCCTTCACTTCGTACATGGAGACGGAAGGGAACACCTTGCAGAACACCATAAACAACGTAACGAAGAAACCAAAACTGCCGAACACGATGCCCCACTGGATCATGCTGGGCCACTGGTTGTGGTCCCATTGCCATGGCCAGTAGTCATGCGACAGCGTCGGCGAGATGATCATCCAGCGCTCCAGGAACATACCCAGGTTGAGCAACAGCGATACCGCGAACATGATCGGGATGCTGGTCTGCCATTTCTTCACCATCATCGCGAACGGCACCACGGAACCGCAGAAGATCATGGTCCAGAAGAACGGAGCATACGGACCGATCGCTTTCTGCACCAGAACCGCCTTTTCCGCCGGGTCGTGGCCATACCAGGTTGCGGCGAATTCGACGCAGTTCAAATAGGTCCACACCATGGCGATGGCAAAGGTCAGGCGTACCACCTTGCGCAGGATCGGCAGCGTCATGTATTCCTCGAACCTGAACACGTAGCGCAGGATGATGAACAGCGAAATGATCGCCGCACAGCCGGAATACAGCGCACCGGCCACGAAGTACGGCGGGAATGAAGTCACGTGCATACCCGGTTGCTGCGACACGGCAAAGTCGGTCGACACGATGGAGTGCACCGACACCGCCAGCGGAATCAGGAAGCAGGCCACCGTCAGGTAGGTCATGCGGAAGTTACGCCATTGGCGGTCGGTACCTTCCCAGCCCAGCGCCATCAGCGTGTAGAGCTTTTTACGCCAGCCGGAATGCATGTTGTCGCGGCAGATTGCCAAGTCCGGGATCATCCCGACATACAGGAAGATCATCGACGAACTCAGGTAGGTAAACACCGCCATCGCATCCCACAGCAGAGGGGATTGCCAGTTAGGCCAGGCCCAGCGCTCGTTCGGGTAAGGCAGTGCATAGTAAATCTGCCATACCCGGCCCAAGTGCACCGCAACGAACAGGGCGGCGGTAATCAGCGAGAACGTGGTCATCGCCTCGGCAAACCGGTAAATCGGCTTGCGCCAGTCCGCGTGCATGATGTGCAGAATCGCCGACAGCAACGTTCCAGAGTGGCTCATGCCGATCCAGAAAATGAACGAACCAATGTACAACGCCCAGGCATGCGGGTTGTCCAAGTTGGACACCCCCATACCCATTTGGTACTGATAAATCTCGCAACCGAGCCCCACCCCGAATACGCTCAGCGCAACTGCCAGGATGACCCAGTATGCCGGGCGCGGAGTCTCCAGGCTCTTGAGCACGTCCTGGTTGATCTTGGCCCAGGCTATATCTTCACGGATATCTTTTGTCATTTTCTCTGTTTTCCTTCCCTTGTGCCTTATATCTCGGTCTCGCGAACCCGCTCCATGTACATCACCGAAGGATAGGGGCGCAACCATTCCAGAACGTGGTAGCCGCGCAAGCCGTTATCCGGATTTTCATCCTTGGCCTGCTTGTCCGTGTCGAGCTTAACCTGCTGCGCCTTCCACTTCATGGCCACTTGCGACTCCGCGTTGAACAGGTTGCCGAAGGTAATCGCACCGGTCGGGCACGATTCCTGACATGCGGTCATTACGTCGCTATCACGCACTTCACGACCCTGGGTCTTGGCATCGTTGCGGGCAGTGTAGGTACGCTGCTTGCAGAACGTGCACTTTTCCATCACGCCCTTGCCGCGCACGGAAAGGTCCGGGTTGAGCTGCTGCTCCATCGGCGAAGGCCACACATCCTTGGTACTCGGATAGTCGTACCAGTTGAAGTAGCGCACTTTGTACGGACAGTTCACCAGACAGTAGCGCGACCCGATGCAGCGGTTGTAGATCTGCGAGTTGAGGCCGTCCTCGGTGTGGTTGGTGGCACCCACCGGACACACCGTCTCGCACGGCGCCGCATCACACTGCTGGCACAGCATCGGCAGGAAGCGTGCGCCTTGTTCTGCGCTGAAATCCCCCTCACCTTCATTTTCATCCCAGTAGCGCTCGATACGCATCCAGTGCATGGCCGCGCCGTGCGAATACTTGTCCTTGCCCACTACCGGCAGGTTGTTTTCGGCATAACAGGCAACCGAACATGCATTGCATCCGATGCAGGCATCGAGGTCTATGGCCATCGCCCACTTGATATCGGTCGGATATGCCATCCAGTCCTCGTGGCCATGATCATCCACTGGGTGGGTATGGCGGAACTTCGACCAGTTTTCCAATAAATTTGCAACACCCATGTCTTAGACCTCCTTCGAATAATCGACTCGATCGACCGGCCACTGAACCGCGATCCTCATGTGAGCCTGGCTGCCACCGGCCGCCCCTTCGTCCTTCACCAAAATGACGCGCTCGCCGGACTGGGCGATCTTGACGTTGGTTTCGTTGAACGCCAGATCACCGGTTTTGTCGTCGAACACCGGATCGAGCATGCTGTACACGTTGGCGCCAATGCTATTGGCATAGCGCCCCATACCTTGATGACCGTAGCCCACCGGCACCGCAATCGCATCCGGATGAATGCCCGGGAACAGGTAGGCCTGGGTCTTGATCGAGCCGCTCCTGGAGGTGATCTCGATGATATCGCCTTCCTTGATGCCCAGTTTGGCCGCAGTCTTCGGGTTGATTTCCACCCAGGAATCCCACACCACGGTGGTCAACGGATCGGGCGATTCCTGCAGCCACGGCTCGTTGGCGTTGCGACCATCGCGTATGCTGGCCGACACAGTGGGAATCAAGCGCAATGGATAGGCTATATCGGCACCGGTCGTCGGCGGCAGTTTCAGATCCGCCGCAGTCAGTTTGCCCGACACCTTGTTGGCATGACCACTCAGCGGCACGATGCCCTTGCTCACCGTGGCGTTCCAGAACACATCGTCGTCATCCGAGGCCTTGCTGCCGAGCGCAACCTTGTTTTTCAGAATGGCGCCATGCAGGTAGGAATAAAAGTCGTCGAAACCCTTGTAAGTATCCGGCTGACGCTGCTTGAGCAGGGCCAGCAGCATATCGCCGATGCCGCGCGTATCCGGATACAGCTTCTCCATCATCGGCTGGCGGAAGCTCATGTGCACATAAGTCTCGGAATTACCGCCTTCCGGTACGGCCGTGTATTCCGGCACCACGGTGGCCCAGTCTTCCATCGCCGAGGCCAGCGGCAGCACCAGGTCGGCAGCCTGCGCGGTCTCGTCCATATAGTGGGCGAATGCAACCTTGAAATCGGCCTTCTTGAAATTATCCTGGAAGTTCAGCGCAGTTGGCGCGCTGTACACTGGATTGGCACCATAAGTGAATACCACCTTGTACTTGGTCAAGCGGTACACCCGCC
>CAZMSI010000099.1:4733-6913 GCA_964568895.1 uncultured Sideroxydans sp.
TTGTACTTGCCGTCGGCCAGGCCCTTGTTGAACGCAACCAGCGATGCACGGTTGCCCACGGCTGGTGCCAATTGCGGGAACGGTACGCTGGCCGGGGCTTCCACGGTCTTGCCGATGTTGCCCAGCACCTGGTTGAGCATGGCAATGGCAAGCGCGTTCTGCAAACCATGTGCATATCCCTCTGCAGCATCGCCAGCCAGGATCAGACTTGGCGAACGCTCCTTGAGTATCTTGGCCACCTTGTTGATTTGCTCAAATGGCACACCGGTATCCAGGCTCACGCGCTCCGGCGTGTATTCCTTGACCGCCGCAGCAATGTCGGACGGGATGTGCAGTCCGTACGCGCCCAGCGCATTAATCAGTCCCAGTGCCATGACACCTTCGGTACCGGGGCGGATACCCACCCAACGGTCGGCGTTGGCGCCGGTCAGCGTCATCTTCGGCTCGAACTGCACCAGTACGCCGCGGCCTTCCGGACGGGTACCCTTGCGGAATCTCGCGTACATCTGCGCGAAATGCACCGGTGTGATCCACGCTCCCAGGAAGTCCGCACCGAATGACACCACCACTCTGGCCTTGTCGATGCGGTAGCGCGGCATTTCCACGCCGTACGCCTTCTTGTTGGCGGCACGCAACACCGCAGGCGAAGCTGCTTCATAGGAGAAGTGATTCTTGCTGCCCAGCGCCTCCAGGTAATTGTCCAGCAGGACGCGCGGATGGCCGCTGATGTCGCCGGTGAGGAATGCGACCTGCTCGCCCTTCACTCCGCCCAGCTTGTCGTTGATTGCCGCCAATGCCTGATCCCAGGTCACTTCCTTGCCGGCCAGCATCGGCTTGGTGACGCGATCCGGGTTGTAGTGGTTCTGCACACCAGCCTGTCCCAGGCCACACATCTTGCCGTAGTTGATCGGTGAGTGCGGATTGCCCTCCGCCTTGAGCACCCGGCCTTCGCGCACCCGGCCCATGATGTCGCATCCGGCACTGCACTGCGCACAGGTCGTATTGAAATAATTGGCAACACTGGGTATTACATAGTCAGGCGGCGTCACAAAGGAGGTGATTATCTCCTTGCCATTCTGAATCGAGGTATTGCCGCAACCGCTCAAGGCAACGGCAGTACCGCCCCAACCCAGTACCTTCAAAAAATCACGCCGGTTAAAATCGTTCTCTGTCATCGCTTAATCCCCTGATATCTAGCTATCGCAAACGGCTCGCCGCTTACTTGTGGCACGTGAAGCAATCGTTCGGACCATGGCCGATCTTGTCCGATGCCTTGCTGATTGGATGATCTTTCATGTGACAACTTCTGCACCAGCCCATGGTCAGCGGTTTCTCGCGACGGTCAACAACCAGCTTCTTCACATCGCCGTGGCAGTAGCCGCAGACCTCCTGATAGGGACGGTCCAGCTGGAAATAGAAACGCTGGATATGGCGCTCGTGGTTGAAGCGCACGAAGTCGGGAATATCATTGACCTTCTTCCAGGGTATGGCCTTCTTGGCATCCCAATACGCAAACAGCTTCTTGATGCGCGGATGGTCGCGAACCTCCGGAATGCTTTGGTGGCATCCAATACACTTCTGCACCGGTGGTATGCCAGACACCATGCTGCGGCGCGCATACGTGTGGCAATACATGCAGTTGATCTGCATGCCGCCGTCCTTGGCATCGCCGGCGTGGCGGAAATGGGGAAACTCGATCGGTTGCTGGATTTCCGGCCCCAGCTGGTCCGGCGTGGTCAGCGCCGGCGCCTTGTCGGCCGCATAACACCCCACAGCCGTAAACATCCCGACAAGCAATATGAACAAACGCAAAATATGCCGCATCGTAAGTAGCCCCCCGAAAACCCTGTAAAATTATTTAAACTCTCCGCCCGTATATTCTCCGGCCGGCACAAACTGCTCCCAGGAATCCCGCTATCCGCCGACTTGCACGCACAGTTCGCGAAGATACCCATGACAAGGTTCGGCATAGTCTACAGATCAAATAGCAGTGTCAACAGCAGCATAAGAGAGCGCTAATACCCGAAATAAAAAAGCCTTTTCCGGAAAGGAGTTGCATTAATTTCAAAAATCCCTGAAAGTACGGGAATGGAACCGGAACACCTCTCAGAAACAGCTTGGCGATTCATACATCACTTTGGAGAAATGGGCAGCCGCTGGGGAATCAGCCGCACCGTCGG
>CAZMSI010000100.1:0-6842 GCA_964568895.1 uncultured Sideroxydans sp.
ATGTTGTCGTAGATGCGGCGCCCCATGCGCACGGTGTGCACAATAGAGGCAAAATCGTCATCCAGCAACACCAGCGCCGCCGCCTCGCGCGCTACATCGGTGCCGCGGCCGCCCATGGCGATGCCGATGTGTGCAGCGCGCAGCGCCGGGGCGTCGTTAACCCCGTCGCCGGTCATCGCCACCACTTCGCCGGCGGTGCGGAACGCCTGCACCAGGCGCAGTTTCTGCTCCGGCACCACGCGTGCAAAAATGTTCACCTCGTGCAGGCGCACGGCCAGCCCTTCATCGGATAAACCATCGAGTTCGGCGCCGGTAATTGCCCCGCCGGGCGAGTCCAGGCCGATCTCGGCGGCAATGGCCTGCGCGGTAGCCGCATAATCGCCGGTGATCATCACCACGCGCACGCCGGCGGAACGGCATTCCTGCAGCGCCGCCTGCACCGTGGGACGCACCGGATCGGCCAGCCCGGCCAGCCCGATGAATTCGAAATCGAGATCGTGCGGATTCGATGGCCATTCCTCGCCTTGCAGGCTAGATCGCGCCACGCCCAGCACGCGCAGACCCTGTGCCGCCATCTGCTGCGCCTGCTGTTCCACGATGCGCCACTGCTCCGGCGGCAGGTGGCACAGGTCGGCCACTGCCTCCGGCGCGCCCTTGGTCGCCACGGCGCGGCTGCCCTCGCCGCTTTGCCAGCCGTGCGAGTGCGCCAGCAGCTCCGGAGTAAGCGGGTATTCCTGGATCAATTCCCAATCGGCATGCAGGTGTTCGGTATGCAGCAGAAAATGCCGGCCGGCGTCGTGAAAGGCTTTTTCCATGGGATCGGAAGGCCGGCTCTCGCTGGCCAGGATGCCGTATTCGAGCAGTGCATGGAATTTTTCCGGCAACTTTGAGTTGCCCTCCATGCGCACGTCGAGAAATTCCCCATCGACGCACAGCTGTTTCAGCGCCATCCGGTTCAGCGTCAGCGTACCGGTCTTGTCCACGCACAGCACGGTGGCGGCACCCAATGTCTCGATCGCCGGCATGCGCCGCGTCAGCACACCCTGCCGCGCAATGCGCCAGGCACCCAGCGCCAGGAATACGGTCAGCACCACCGGGTACTCGTTGGGAATGATGGTCATCGCCAGCGTGATCGCGGCCAGCAGCGCAGCCAGCCAGTCGCCATGCTGCCAGCCGTAAAGCAGGGTTACGGCCAGGCACAGTACCAGCGCCACCAGCGCCAGCCTGACCACCATGCGTGCAGTTTCCTGCTGCAGCGGGCTGGGCTCATCGGGCAGCCCCTGCAGCGCCTTGCCGATTTTCCCGATTTCGCTGCGCACGCCGGTCGCCACAACCTCGGCAACGCCCTGGCCCTGGGTGAGCAGGGAACCGGCATAGACGAACGGCAGGCCGTCGCCGCCCGGCCGCGCTATCTGCGTCGCGCCGTCCCATCGCACCTTGCGTACCGGCACGGATTCGCCGGTGAGCAGCGATTCGTCCGCGATCAGGTCGTTGCAGCCGAGCAGCACGGCATCGGCCGGTACGCGGTCGCCTTCACGCAACAGCATGATGTCGCCGCGTACCACTTCATGTCCCGCAAGCAGTCGCTCGCAGCCGTCCCGCACCACCCGGGCGCGCGGGCTGGCCAGTTCGCGCAATGCGGCCAGCGCATGTTCGGTCTTGCGCGCCTGATACAGGGTGATGCCGGAAATCAATATGACGAATGACAACAGCACCAGGGCCTCGCGCCTGTCACCCAGCACAAAATAAATCGATACCGCGGCCAGCAACAGCAACAGCATCGGCTCACGCAGCAGGTCGAGGGCAATTGTTGCGAGGCTTCGCCGCTGCGCGCCGGGCAAGGCATTCGGCCCTTCCTGCCGCAAGCGCTGCGCCGCTTCGTTTTCGGACAGCCCCGTGTAATTCTGGTGTGCCAAATCACGCTCCCGCGAAGAACTTTCTCATGGATTCTATACCCGACTGGATGTCCGGCACCGCAGATTCCGGCCAACCGGGCAAATAACCTTGACGCCGGACAGGCTGACGTCCAGAATGTTCATACAGAGAGTTGTAGCCGGCACCTTCCGGCAGCGTAACGCGGTACCAATGTATCTGTTACGGCTCCTGCAAGACGGGAGACTTAATGTACCAACGCATTCTGGTTCCAGTAGACGGCAGCCAAACGTCTGATTCGGCACTGCACGAAGCAGTTCGCTTCGCCCAGCAGCACAATTCCATGCTCAGACTGGTGCACGTCATCGAGGACGCGCGCTTTTTCGATGCCGAAAGCATGATTGATTACACCACCCTGCAGGACATGGCACGGCGCAGCGGCGAACAGGTGCTGGCGCGCGCCACGGAAACGGTGGAGCAGGCAGGCCTGGTCGCCGAAACCGAACTGCTGGAATTGGATGGGCAGCGCGTCGAAAACCTGATCGTGGCTGAAGCCAAGCGCTGGATGGCCGACCTGATCGTGATCGGCACCCATGGCCGTTCCGGCGTCAGCCGCCTGCTGTTTGGCAGCGTCGCCGAAGGCGTGGTGCGCGGTGCGCACACCCCCATTCTGCTGATCCGCGGCGAATAGCTATCCGCTCGCAGCCAGCCGCAAGGCTCGAGCGATTTACAAGCCGGCCATAACCGGCAGTTCAAACCAAGGAGGAAAATATGCGATCCCCGCTGCAAATCACCACTCGCGACGTTCCACATTCCGAAGCATTGGAAAACCACATCCGGCAAAAGGCGGCAAAACTCGAAACTTTCTATCCGCATATCACTGGTTGCCGTGTCGTAGTCGAAGTCCCGCACAAACATAAACATCAGGGGCGACAGTTCAACGTGCGGCTGGACATTACGGTACCCGGCGACGAACTGGTGGTAAACCGCGAATCGGACGGCGATGTCTATGTGGCGCTACGCGACACATTCGATGCCGCCAAGCGCCGGCTGGAAAGTTTTGGCAGCCGCCAGCGCGGCGCGGTCAAGGCGCATGCGCCGACGCTGCATGGCCGGGTGACGCGGCTGGTGCCGGAAGAAAGCTATGGCTTTATCGAAAGCGCCGACGGGCATGAGCTGTATTTTCACAGACTCAACCTGGCGAACGGCGATTTCGACAAACTGGAGGTGGGAAGCGACGTGCATTTCCTGGAAGATATCGCCACGGAAGGCCTGCAAGCCAAGCGCGTACGTACCGACCGCAATCATGGACAGCACCAGTAGCGGACAGCAGACAATGAACGAAACCACACCCGAAACAACAGCAGGCGAAGGGCGCGGCAATATCCTTGAGCGCCCTGACGGCTTCTACTGGGAGGATCGGTCCGACGGCAAGCTATACGGACCGTTCGCCTCCCTGCTGGAGGCCGAGCAGGACATGCTGTACGAAGCCGACAGCAACTTCGAAGAGGGCGAAACACTGGAAGAAGCCGAAGCGGAAATCGGTATCTCCGACTGGATCGATCCCGATACCGGCGCCCCGGCCGAAGACGCCACGCCGCACCTGAACGACGATTAACCTTCTCCTGCACACGCAGCAACGTAATATTTCTGACACGCAATACTTCGATAATTCTGGTAGTATCGTAACATGAAAAGTGATCAGGCCGTTACCGCTCTCGCTGCGCTGGCCCAGCCAACGCGCCTTGCCATCTTCCGCCTGCTGGTGGAGGCGGGCGAGGAGGGGCTGGCTGTCGGCAGTATCGGCAACGCGGTCGGTGTGGCGCCAACCACCTTGTCCTTCCACCTGAAGACGCTGGCCCATGCCGGACTGGTGGATACGCAACAAGACGGGCGGTTTATTTTTTATTCAGCCAACTTCGAGACCATGTTCGGACTGATCGGCTACCTGACCGAGGATTGTTGCGGCGGCAACATGGCGGCCTGCAAGCCGGCCGGCAAATAAACAAGCGGAGAAATCATGCAAGACGAAAAAACCTACAACGTGCTGTTCCTGTGCACCGGCAATTCGGCGCGCAGCATCCTGGGCGAGGCGCTGCTCAACCATTTGGGCAAGGGCCGTTTCAAGGCCTGGAGCGCGGGCAGCCACCCGGCAGGGCAGGTGAACCCCTTTGCCATCGAACTGTTGCAGAAAAATGGGCTGGCCGTGGACGATCTGCGCAGCAAGAACTGGGACGAATTCTCCTGGCCCGGCGCGCCGAAGTTCGATTTTGTATTCACCGTGTGCGACAACGCCGCCAACGAAGTCTGCCCGGTATGGCCCGGTCAGCCGATGACCGCGCACTGGGGCATCGAGGATCCGGCGGCAGTGGAGGGCAGCGACGAAGACAAGCGCAAGGCCTTCGTCCACGCTTACAACCAGCTCAGTCGGCGCATTTCACTGTTCACCAGCCTGCCCCTGAAATCCCTGGACAAGCTGTCGATCAAGGAAAAACTTGCCGAGATCGGCAAGCTGCGCGAACGCGGGGAATAGCCATGAGCGTGCAATGCGAGGTAACGGCGAAAGCCGCCGCGGGCGCACCGATGAGCGTATTCGAGCGCTTCCTGACACTGTGGGTGTTCCTGTGTATTGTCGCCGGCATCGTGCTCGGCCAGCTGTTCCCGGCCCCGTTCCATGCCATCGGCCGCATGCAGTTCGCGCAGGTCAACCTGCCGGTCGGTCTGTTGATCTGGGTGATGATCATTCCGATGCTGATCAAGGTGGATTTCGGCGCGCTGCACGAGGTGCGCCAGCACGTGCGCGGCATCGGCGTTACGCTGTTCGTGAACTGGCTGGTGAAGCCGTTCTCGATGGCCTTTTTCGGCTGGCTGTTCATTCGCCACCTGTTTGCCCCCATGCTGCCGGCGGAACAGATCGACAGCTACATCGCCGGCCTGATCCTGCTCGCCGCAGCGCCCTGCACCGCAATGGTGTTCGTGTGGAGCCGTTTGTCCAACGGCGATCCCTTGTTCACGCTGTCGCAGGTGGCGCTGAACGACACCATCATGGTGTTCGCGTTCGCGCCCATCGTCGGCCTGCTGCTCGGCATTTCCAGCATCAGCGTGCCGTGGGCCACGCTGTTCACCTCGGTGGTGCTGTACATCGTGATCCCGGTGGCGATCGCGCAACTGCTGCGGCACAGCCTGCTGGCCAGGGGCCAGACAGCATTCGATGCGGCGATGGAAAAGATCGGGCCATGGTCGATCACCGCACTGCTGGCCACGCTGATCCTGCTGTTCGCATTCCAGGGCGAGGCCATCATCAAACAGCCGTTGATAATTGCGTTGCTCGCGGTACCGATCCTGATCCAGGTGTTCATGAATGCAGGCCTGGCCTACTGGCTCAACCGCGCGCTCGGCGAGAAACACACCATTGCCTGCCCCTCGGCACTGATCGGCGCATCCAACTTCTTCGAACTGGCGGTAGCGGCAGCTATCAGCCTGTTCGGCTTCGAATCGGGTGCGGCGCTGGCCACGGTGGTCGGCGTGCTGATCGAGGTACCGGTGATGCTGCTGGTGGTGCGGGTGGTGAATGCCAGCAAGGGCTGGTACGAGGGTGCCGCCCGAACCGCATAACGGCCGCAGCGGCAACTGAATTCTGGCGCGCCCGACAGGAATCGAACCTGTGACCCCCAGCTTCGGAAACTGGTACTCTATCCAACTGAGCTACGGGCGCACTGAAGGGCGCACAGTATAGCGTTTTCGCAACAGCCGCGCAGCACCTGCCATGGGAAAATGGTATCGTTTGCGCCATGCCTCACGTTAATCCCGGCCTCGACGAAATTCGCCAGATGTTGCGCAGCATCCACAGCATCGCGGTCGTCGGGCTGTCCCCCAAGCCGGCACGCCCCAGTTTCCAGGTGGCGCAAGCCATGCAATCCCATGGCTATCAAATAGTGCCTGTACGTCCATTGGTGAAAGAAGTGCTGGGCGAACCCGCCTGGCCCAATCTGGAAAGCCTGCCCTTCGCAGTGGATCTGGTAGATGTGTTTCGTGCACCGGAGCATGTGCCGGCCATTGTCGACAGCTGCATCAGGCTTGGCCTGCCGCGGCTGTGGCTGCAGGACGACGTAATCCACGAAGAAGCCGCACAACGCGCCCGCGACGCCGGCATTACGGTAGTGATGAACCGCTGCCTGTGGCGCGACTACAACCAGCTTGGCCTGGACATGCACGCATGACCAGGCAGCGCTGCGGCTGGGCCGGCGACGATCCCGTGTACTGCGCCTACCACGATAGCGAATGGGGCGTGCCGCTGCATGACGACCGCGCACTGTTCGAATTCCTGCTGTTGGAAGGCGCACAGGCCGGCCTGAGCTGGATTACCATATTGCGCAAACGCGAAAACTACCGCGCCGCATTCGATGGTTTCGATACGCAACGCATTGCCCGCTATGGTGCGAATAAAATAGAATCGCTGCTACAGAATCCGGGCATCGTGCGCAACCGCCTGAAAGTGGCGGCAGCGGTGAACAATGCGCAGCGCTTCCTGGAAGTACAGGCCGAATTCGGCAGTTTCGATGCCTTCGTCTGGCAATTCGTCGACGGCCACCCGAAACAGAACACGTGGCGCAGCCTGAAGGAAGTTCCGGCCAGCACGCCGGAATCGGACGCGATGAGCAGGGAACTGAAGCGGCGCGGCTTCAAGTTCGTCGGCAGCACCATCTGCTACGCGCACATGCAGGCGACCGGCATGGTGAACGACCACGTGACCGATTGCTTCAGACACAGGGAATTGACAGGATTATGAAATTTACCAAGATGCACGGCGCAGGCAACGACTTCGTGGTGATAGACGCCCGCAAGCCGGTGTCGCTTACCCCGGAACAGCTGCGGCTGCTGGCCGACCGTCATTTCGGCGTCGGCTGCGACCAGATCCTGCTGGTGGAAACCACCCAGCATCCGGATGCCGATTTCCGCTACCGCATCTT
>CAZMSI010000101.1:0-6815 GCA_964568895.1 uncultured Sideroxydans sp.
GTCAGCGACGAGGCGAGGTTGCAAAATACTGAAACTAGGTTTGCGGCCAGCACGTTGCCGTGATCGGCATTTGCTTCGCGATCAGGAAGGTCAATGAGGCCTGATTTCCATCGATTGCTATTCGACTACTATCCAATCCGGATAATGCTGAGGAAGAATGAAATCATGAAAATGAAATTTGTTTCCCTGATGCTGCTTTCGCTATTTGCGGTGTCAAATGCATTTGCATTGAGCGAAGAAGAGAAAAGACAATATCGCGAACAGCACGAGCAGGAATACCAGAACGGCACCATGCAACACCATGTTCCGCTCGAGGAAATGAAAAAAAGAAAAGAGCAGATGTTTGCCGACAACCCTGCTGTCCGGGATTGCATCGAGAAAGCCACCAGCCCACCGGAAGTCGGGGCATGCATAAAGGCAGGAATAGACGGTCAGGCCCCGCCTCGACGTTTTCAGTAGTGCAAGACCCGCGACGTGTCATGCGTCGCAGAATCGAAATGCAAAACATAATGCGAAGCTGATCCCTTTAGCTCCGCAACAAGGAATCGCACAATGCAAAACTGCAAGCCAATCAACATCCCTGTCGTCTCCGCCAGCGCGAAGGAAGAAGCCAGCGGCAGTAACTGCGACGGCAAGGAAGTCGTCGCGCTGATGGTGCTGGGCGACAGCATGGAGCCGGAATTCAGCGAAGGCGAAGTGCTGGTCATCGAGATGAAAGCCGCTGCCGGCGAAGGCGCGTTCGTCATCGCGGAAGTGGCGAAAGAAGATTTCATCTTCCGCCAGCTCACGCGCGATGAAAAAGACGGCTGGCAACTGCATGCGCTCAACCCGGCTTATCCCGACGTTGCCCTCCCGGGGCTGGAGTCGATCAAGGGCGTGGTAATGCAGAAGAAGAAACCGGGGGTGCGCAAGGCGGTGAAATACTACGGGGCGGGGCTGTGATTAAGAAAACGGCTTGATGCGCTGGCCCTGAGCCGCTTGCCACAGTTCATAATCATTCCCTGCGTTGATGCGACAGGCAGGCTCGATGATCTCTACCGAATGAACAGGTCCGGGTCGACCATCACTCCGTTGAGTATCACGCTCCAGTGCAGGTGTGGGCCGGTGGCGCGTCCGGTCATGCCGGAAAGGGCGATCACCTGGCCTTTGCGTACCTTCTGGCCGGCTTTCACCTTGAATTTGTCGAGGTGGCAATACATGGTCACGAGTCCGTTGCCGTGGTCGATGAATACCGTCTTGCCGTTGAAGAAATAATCGTCGGCCGCCAGTACCGTGCCGGCTGCGCTTGCCTTGACCGGCGTGCCGCGTGCTACGGCCAGATCGAGGCCGGCATGCGGTGCGCGCGGCTTGCCGTTGAAAAAGCGGCGCAGGCCAAAGCGGCTCGATACTCTTCCATGGGCGGGCTGAATAAAGTTCAGGTCGTTATCCGGCGCGGCGCTCCAGTGATGTTCATATCCGATGATTTCCTTGTGTTCGCGTTTGAAGCGCGCCAGATTTTTGGCCGACAGCACGACCTTGCCCTTGTCTTTCAGTTTGATGTGCTGCTCGGGGTAGCGTTTGGGCTTGACGGTGAACGGTTTCATTTGCGTTCTGCCGTCTATGGCGACGCGCAATTTGTGCGTGCCCGGTTTTGTTTGCAGCGCCAGCCCGATCACCGCGAACCATTGGTTGTGGTCGGCGGTGACGAGCACGGGTTGCTTGCCCAGCCATGCCTGCGGTTTGGCGGTGTCGACCACGCTTGCCAACGGAATGGCCGCGATCCCGCCCGGCACGCTTTCGGTTTGCGGCAGGCTGGCATGGGCCGCCAGCGGCGAGGCCAGGACGAGCACAAGCAGCAGGCTGCAGCGACGGAGGATGCGGGCGATAAGCGTGTTCATGTGTTCGATGGCAGGAACAAAAGGGGCCGGTTTCGCATGATGCGTTGCCCGACTATCATATTTGCCAGCTACTCTTTGTTCGGCTTGGTAATGCTGACCACTTTCGCATTCGGTTTTTCGCCGTCTACGTAATAGGGTTTGGCCTGGTCGAAGTTGAGCGATTCCGCCAGCTCTCTTTCGCGCTCCGAAATCAGGGCAAAGCAATCCTTGATGTCGTGGATGGTGTTGTCGGACAGCGGGTTGCTGCGTCCGCCGGTCGGCGTGACGTCCTTGACGATGTTGCCCAGCGTCTTGCGCATCAGGCGCAGGATGCGTTGTTCCTTGCTTAACTCTATTGTATTCATGGGTATATGCCTGTGTGGTTGCAGTGGCCCACTTTACCTTATAACGCGAGCGAGGTCAGCCCAAAACGCGCCATGACCGGTTGCGCACTGCGATGCCTTATGCATCCAATCCGGGGGTGCCCTTGACCCAATGCCCTTGCAATTCGACAATGCCGTCACAATATAGAACGAAGATGATTTTTGAGCGAGCCCATATGAGACAGATTTCCTATTCCTCCGCCAACCCTCCCGGCCTGCTGCAAAAGGCGCTGGCGATTATCATAACCGCCGCGCTGGCCGTGCTGGGCTTTATGTTCTCGGCGGTGCTGCTGGCGATTATCCTGGTCGCCCTGGTGATAGGCGGGGCCTATATGTGGTGGAAGACGCGCGAGGTGCGCAGGCAGATGCGCCAGATGCAGGAGCAGATGCGCGATTTCCAGACGCGCAGCGCAAGCGCGCAAAGCGAAGCATTCGAAAGTGAAGCATTCCACGGCGAGGTGTTCGAAGGCGAGATCATCGAGGGCGAGGCGGTTCGCGTGGATGAACCCCGGGGACGGGATTAAACGCTGAGCGGGAGCTTGCCTGTGCGATGAATCCACAATGCGAAGCAGATGATCCCGTTTTCCATTCTTGACCTGTCTCCCATCAACGAGGGCAGCGACGCTGCCCAGTCGTTTCGCAATACACTCGATCTGGCGCAGCACGGAGAACGCTGGGGCTACCGGCGCTTCTGGCTGGCCGAGCATCATGGCATGCCGGGCATCGCCAGCGCCGCGACTGCGGTGCTGATCGGGCATGTCGCCGGCGGCACTTCGACCATCCGCGTCGGCGCCGGCGGCATCATGCTGCCCAACCATTCGCCGTTGGTGATTGCCGAACAGTTCGGCACGCTGGAGTCGCTGTATCCCGGCCGCATCGACTTGGGTCTGGGGCGCGCGCCGGGTTCGGACCAGCTCGCCGCGCGTGCGCTGCGCCGCAACCTGACGGCCAGTTCCCACGAGTTTCCGCAGGACGTTGCCGAGCTGATGGATTATTTTTCGGCGACGCGCCGGCATGCGGTCAAGGCCGTTCCCGGCGCCGGCCTGAACGTACCGATATGGATACTCGGTTCCAGCCTGTTCGGCGCGCAACTGGCCGCCGACCTGGGCCTGCCCTACGCCTTCGCGTCGCATTTCGCACCGGAGCAGATGATGCCGGCGATCGCACTGTACCGTGATCGCTTCCAGCCTTCCGCGCATCTGCAGCAGCCCTACGTGATGCTCGGTTACAACGTGTTCGCGGCGGACACGGACGAGGAGGCGCAGTTGCTGGCGAGTTCAATGCAGCAGGCATTCGTCAACCTGCGCAGCGGCTATCCGAAGAAACTGCAGCCGCCGGTGGCCGAATATTACGACACGCTGCCGCCGCATTTCTGCGACATGCTCGACGACATGCTGGGCTGTTCCGCGACCGGTTCGCCCGACACGGTAAGGCGTACACTGCAGGCATTCATCGAACAAACCGGTGCGGACGAATTGATAATCACTTCGCAGATATTCGATCATGATGCCCGCCTCAGGTCGTTCGAGATCACCGCAGAGATTCACGCAACACTGGATTGAACGGACATATGTGGATACAGAAAGAGAAAGGCTGATGACAACCCGATCAGTTTCCGCGCCGCCCGATGCCTTGCTGTTTGTTGCGCCGGGTTGCCCGCACTGCGCCGCCGTGCTGCGGGGGCTGGACGAGCTGGCCGGCCAGGGGCGACTGGGCAAGTTGACGGTGGTGGACGTGACCGAGCATCCCGAACAGGCCGAAAAATTCGGTGTGCGTTCTGCTCCATGGCTGCGTCTCGGTCCGTTTACCCTCACCGGCGCGCACAGCCCGGCCGAGCTGCGGCAATGGGCCGAATGGGCGCATGGCGAGGAGGGTACGGCGCACTATGTCAAATATCTGCTGAAACAGGGCAGCTACCAGCAGGCGGCGGCGTTTATCGACGTAAACATGCGGCGCCTCAAGTCGCTGCTCACCATTGTCGCCGATCCCGGAGCCGATCTCCATGTGCGCCTTGGTGTTAACGCGCTACTGGAGGCCCATGCCAATACACCGGTACTGCAGAGCCTGTTGCCGCAACTGACCGAACTTGCCCATCATGCCGATTATCGCGTGCGCGCCGACGCCTGTTATCTGCTTGGACTTACCGGCAGCGCGACCGCGCGCACGCCCGTTGAAGCCTGTCTCCACGATGCGCATGCGGAAGTGCGGGAAATAGCGGCAGAGGCAATGGTCGAGCTGGAGAAGCAAAAGACGGGGGCATGAAGTATGTGGTTGCAAAAAGAGATTCGATTACAGGCACGAAACCGGGGCTTTCACCTGATCACCGATGAACTGTTGCGCGAACTGCCCGAGTTGCGCGATTTCAGGGTCGGCATGATGAACGTATTCATCATGCACACTTCGGCATCGCTGACCCTCAACGAGAATGCCGACCCGACGGTGCGCCAGGATTTTGAAAGTTACTTCAATCACGCCGTGCCCGAGGACGAGCCGTATTACCTGCATCAGGACGAAGGCCCGGACGACCTGCCCGCGCACATCAAATCCAGCCTGCTCGGCGCGAGCCTGAATATCCCGGTTGCCGATGGTCGGCCAAGGCTGGGGATCTGGCAGGGAATCTACCTGTGCGAGCATCGCAACCACGGCGGCAACCGGCGCATCGTGGTGACGGTGGAGGGGGAGTAGCACGCGTTTGACGCGACCCGGCCAGGTTTCCGCCAAGCCCCCGGAACAAACCCCGGCCAGTATTTACAGCCGGTTCCTCAGTGCTCTATTTCGGGTGTCGATATCCCGGGTATTTCGGGCATTCCGGGCGGCGTCATGATTTCCGGCCGCATCAAGTCATCTGGCGATAATTGTGGTTGAAGTATTTGCTGTGACTCGGGCATTTGCCGGGATTCCGGCAATGACTGAATTTCTGCACCCGGAAGATGAATGGATTCACCCGGTGCGCTATCGGAGCCTATGCCCTTGCCCAATTCAGGATTTTCTCCCGGCTGCTCGAAGGATTTTTCCATTCCCTGATGCATTCCGGACTCGCCATTCCCTGCCTTGTCATCCGTAGCTTCCATGCCTCTGGAAAACGACGCAACGGGCGGGCTGTTGTAAAAAGCCGGTATGGATGGAAGCAGCTTCGGCAATTCTTCCTGATCCGCGGCAAAACCCACCTGATTGGGCTGAATGTCGATCGATCCCTTTTCCGTCTTGATGAACGTCATGCCCGAATTCACTTTGTCATATGTGCCGGCAGGATAGGCTGCATTCTGTCCCGGCAGAATGACCGTCGCTTCGTGGTCGGTTCCGCGAATGCCAATGGTCGAGTTCGGGGTGATGATCAGGTCGTTTTGCGGGAGGCGCTTTCCGATTTTGCCCGAGATGATGCGGGTTGCGCCATCGAGCAGTGCAAGGGCAATGTTGTCATCGCTCTTTCCGCGATAGGCATAGCTGTCGATCCTGAGTTTCGTTTCCGGCCGTACCGCAATCGTTTCATTGTCGATCATCACGAGCTGGGCGGAGGCCGCCTTGGCCGACTGGATGGTATCGCCAACGCATACCGGATCCCCCTTGGCCAGGATTCTGGAGCTGCCGTTGTTTATGGCTACGATGTGTCCGCTGCTGAACAGGACCTTGCCGGCAAGCGCTGTGGCGCCCGTGATGCCGGTGCCGCCGATACCGGTACCCTCGGCAATGATGCCGGTGCCGCCGATACCGGTACCTTTCGCAACGATACCCGTGCCACCCATGCCGGTGCCGCCAGCGTTGATCATGCAGCGATCAGAGGATGCCCAGCTGTTTGGGACGGTGAGCAGCCCCCCCAGTAAAATTATTACCTTCAACAGCACGTCAATTCGCCTGGGTTTCATTTGCATCCTCTGCTTCGCTGAAATTGTAAATGCCGAAATTAGCCCTGTAGACGGCATCGGGTTGTCCGCGATCCCGTTTTTGCAGTTCGGCGGCATGTTTGTTGATGCTGTGTAGTGCCCTCATTCCCGCAGTCTTGGCAAAGCGGGCAAACTCATTGACGGACTCAGGGGTCAATTTGTCATAGTAGACGCAGCGTTCGAGAAAGGGTGGGGTGCTGCCGGTCAGGTTGTGTACGGTGGCAGCAAGGTGGTCATGAATGTTCTGCCCGAAATAAAATGATTTTTCTTCGATACCTTGCGGCGACGTGAAGGCGTCCGCCGTCAGGTGGACCCTGTCCTTGCTGTCTACTACGGCGATGCCCTGGCGCAGCCATTCGTCCAGCACCACGCGCGCGCGAAAATCCTTGCTTATCGATTGCACCAGTCCCTCGAATGAATGCTCGCCGCCCTTGCTGGCCAGACGGGGCAGCGGCAGCGGCGCGCCGGTTTCATCGAGATATTCCGGGTGGCCGCTCCATATCGTGAGCAGCAGCGCACTCATCGAAGCCTGCTGCGGCAGGTTGTTTTCCGTCACCGGCTCTTCGCGCAGTTTTTTGACATCACGGCGCTGAATACCGGTCAGCAGGCTGATTCGGCTGTCAGTCTGCTGCTTGTCGGCCAGCCGGAATTCTTCCTCGGCGAGCAGGAACTGGACACCTGGCCCGCCTACGGCT
>CAZMSI010000102.1:0-6751 GCA_964568895.1 uncultured Sideroxydans sp.
CGGCGAACCTGACCTACCCCGAAGGGGTCCCAGCCAATGTTCTGCACCTTTCGATTGGACGAATCGCCGTGCTTGTCGACGAGATATCGAGCATCACTTGGAGTGAACCCGCACCGTGACTGGCTCAACCGCCCGCGCACTGGAGATTCTGGGCCCCAACTCGGAGCCGGCGCCACGTGGTTGGCACTACCGGGATGATGTTATCTTGGACCGTTTGACCATTAGGAGGCTGCTATGTCCCTCGGTATCACAGAGATTCTAATCATCGCTGGGGTATCGCTCACCGGAGCGGCCATTGTCGCTTTGCTGGCATACCTGCTCGTCTCGATGCCTTGCAGCAGGAAAGAATCGGAGCCTCAGCCTTCCAAAGAGTGACCAAGCATGACTATCGAGCGGGCCCGTCTCCAACCATCCTACTTTCCCGAGAACCCGGGCATGGCCTTGAGCTACCTGTATGTGGCAATTGCGGGCAAATCGCCATGCGACTCGGTCTGATTTTCGCAGATAGAGTCCTCCCATGCTCACGAACAGTACGACCTGGACCGGTTTTTCCTTTGCACACAGTTAGAACGAGAAGGTTCTCTGTGATCTCATCCCGGGGACGCGATTGGGGCAAACGCATGATCGTGGCGGCCATCTTGCTCGTCTGTGCAACGAGCCTGACGGGCTGTGCGGGTGTCTTTGGGCGACCTGAGCGAGGCCGGACGGTGCGAGACCGAGCGAGGATCTGTTTCCGGCAATCCCAGGATGCCCACATCATGGCTTCGGTTGCCCCGATGGACTGCTACTCCTACCGCTGTGCCCATTTGAGTCAGGCGACCGGAACAGCCGTCATCGACACGCGTGCATTCCGGATTGACTTCGAGACCACCTTTCACATCGCAGAATCCAAGCCGCTGATTGGCGGATGTCTCCCCGACTGTATGGGAGGCGGCCAGCTTGATTTTGATCTGGGAACATTGGACGTCGGTCTTTACGAGGTGGACCTATGGGGAAAAGACCAAGGTGACCTCAGCGTCACCTCCGGCCTCCCCTGGAAGGATCAATGCCTTCCCAGCACAAGGAGCGGCAGCCAATGAGGCCGATCCAAGTGTCCGAGATCATTCGCACAAGCCGTTGGTTTGGGTTGCCCCTTGGGTTAGCGATCGGCTTGGCGTTTCTCTTGGTCAGCGGCTGCGCTCTCGGGGCGACGCCCACACGCGCAACTGGACCTGCCTCCGACGAGGCGGCCGCGCGGCAGAGTCTGGTCCGCTTCTTTCACAATCTCAATGACGGGAATTTTGACGCGGCGGCAAACCTTTATGGTGGATCCTACGAAACGATGGCTGAGCACAACCCGCTCATCGACCCGTCAGATCACGCAGCCCTGCTCAAGGCAGCCTGCACCCTGAATGGCGCTCAATGTCTTGAAATCAGGTCCGCGCAGCTGGAAGTGGGTGTGTCAACCAAAGACAATGAATTCACCTTCATTGTAGAGTTCAATCGGGCCGACGGCTCGAGTTTCTCATTGGGACCATGCTGCGGGGCTACAGCAGGCAGCGAGCATCCCCTGTCCCGATTCCCTTTCCAGGTGAGGAAGACCGCAGATCAGCCATTCAAAGTGATGACGCCGCCCGTTTACATGCCTTGACCTGAACATGGGTTGGCTTGGTACGAAGTATGCGAAGCGGTCACTGAAGGCAAGATAGGGCTGATTCTGAAGCACCGTTGTCCTACCGGATCTCGATTCCCGCACCCCATCCTCAGTTTCTTCCTCATCGCGGCGCTATGCTCTGGCGCCCTCGTACCCCGCGCTGCATATAGCGCGGCCGACCCAACCACCGCTGCCAAGGGAGAAGATCCCACCAGTAAGGACACTTGGCCCCACACGCGAACAAATCGCGAGAAAGCGGGCGGTCGTTGGGAACACCTGGGAATTGTTGGCATGGGGTGCAATGTGCGCTCGACGGAGGAGGCCCAACCCTGCGGCACCGGAGCGACGTGTGAAGGATTCTGACTGCGCACCCAAGCGCAAGTGATGAAGGAGGATGGATCCGGATCTCGGACCCAAAACAACGAATACATCGAACAGGCCAACCGATGCAGACGAGATAGTGAAGCCTTATGCTCAGAATGGAAGTTGAAGCTAGGCTGCTTCGTGGTCGTTGGTTTAGGAAAGCTCAGCGAAATCCGTATCGACCAGTTGACGAAACAGCCGACGCCGATTGGCCCCTGCCGAACGCTCAAGACGGAAGATTTGTGGTGCTTCAATGTTGGCCGCTAGTCGCCGGCCAAATAGGGCCGAAACAGATGCCGCATGAGTCTCACGCCTTCCTTGATGCCTTCGGCATCAAGGTCACGGCCGCTTAGTTCCAGATTGACCGGCCAGAGTTCACTGACGATCCAACACAGTTCGGTGAGAGCCCTCAGTTCGTCCTTCGATTTCGGCCGAACTAGGACCCCCGCTCTGTCGAACGCGTCGATCAGCTGGGAGAATCCTTGGTAACCGTCCCGGCGCACTTCGAGATAGCGCACGTTCAGAACTGGATCGTTGCGTAACAAAGCCGCCATTTCACGGTATGCAAATCGGTACTCCCAAATGAGCCGATAGTTGCCGGCGATCATCGCCTCGAAGTCGGCCAACTTGGGAGCCCGATCTGCCGGCAACTGGAACGTCTCATCCCATGCGGTGAACAGCCTTTCGAAGAGAGCGCTGATGATCTCCTCTTTGTTCCCAAAGTAGTAGTAGAGATTGCCAGGACTGATATCGATCGCGGCCGCAATGTGGTTGGTCGATATGGCGGCCGTGCCTCGCTCATTGAAGAGCGCCAGCGCCGAGTCGAGAATCCTGTCCCGTGTGTTCATGCGCGAATCTCCTTGAGGGAAGCAACAAGACAATTCCAAGCGCGATCAACCACCCAAGCCACATCAAGCTGCCGATCAGGCCCGCGCCATCCCAGTAAGGAAAACCAGGCAATGCAGTGGCCAGAAGCTCACCTTGGGCAAGGGCATACACTGCAGCCGCAACGATACCAGACCAGCCCAGCCAGTTCGGGAACTGACCGTGCCGCAGCATCCCATAGCAAAGGAGGAGCATCCAAAGGATCGTGAACGATTGGCCGATATGTTCGCCAAGGACAACACCACCGTACTGATGAACCGCCTGGAAGACGGCCGTGGCGGCTTCGCGAGTGCCTGCCGTCGCGCCAGGCGAAGTGTACAGTCGGGCCAGCTGCGGCACAACGAACGGCCAGCGCAGCAATCCGACGATCTGAGCAACGGCTCCCCCAGCCCCAAAACACATGGCCAACCAGTCCAGGGACAACACTTGTCCTCCCTTGCCATCCTCCGAGACTGCGCGCGGGAGCAAGAGAATGCCGATCAGAATCGGCAAACCCACCCAGGCAAATGCCAGCCAGGTCCAAACCAGGCCAGGCCCCCCGGCAACAAAACGCGTCAAGACAACACCAGTTGGCTCACGAAGGATGTCCGGGTAGTCGAAGTTCATGATCAGCAGAGTGTAAGGGATGTTGACCAGCACGGCGCCCAAGATCAGCATCACTCCTGCCGTCCGGCGTGTTTGTTGGTGGTACATAACATGGCCTCCTTAGGATTAGAGTGAGTACTCTACTAGTATAGAGTAAATACTCTAATCCGTCAAGGGACAATCGCATGAACCTCACTCTGCTCGGAGTGTCCTTCTATTTGAGTAGCAGGCTTCCTCCCTGGGTGAGCACGGCCCGGCTGGCCGGAACAGTCTGATGCCGAACTTCCACCTGGAATTCAATGCCGCCTCATACAGAAGCTCGATCTGCTCGATTAGGTCAACTACAGGATCGACGACTTCGGCTCCCGCATTAGCCAGCAGCTTTCCACACACCCAGCATCCAGCAGCTGGAGGCCCTCCCCGGCGTCGACGAATGTCACATTTCTGTCGATGCAGATTTCTGAATCAAAGCCGTCTGGTGACTCGGCCAGAATACGGGCTCCTGTTACAAGGGAGGGCAAGGGCGACCCCCAATATCCATGGAGCGCGTGCGAGGAGACCGACCTTCAGTTGCTCCAAGCACGATGATTTCTCGGACCCTGTCGCTATTGCGGCAGAGGCATGCAAAGTGTCGACCAATCGAACGCGCAAGTCCCATCGGGGGATAGGAGGCGACGCCTAGCGGTCAGTTCCGCGTGCGATCCGCCCCAGAAATAGACTTCCTCGGCCCTTGGTCGCTATCGGCATTTCACTTAGAAGGAAAGCAGCGGGAATCCAATCCCATAGCAACTGTGTCCCTTTCCACTATCAAGTGCGATTGAAAGGCATAGCGAGTCCACGAGCAAGGGAATGACAGCAGTGGCGAACGGTGCGCATTACGGTCTACCCAATTCCGACTGGAGACAGGCTAACCATTGTCGGGTGCGACAGGAATCTAAGGCTGTCAAATGACGAACAGTTCAGACGGGGCGATCTCGAGATACGACCGTGCGTGACTTGCGCAGCACGCCGTCCTTTGATGCTGGTCGGGAAACCGAGAGGTCAGGCCGGCATAGTCTTTCATCAATGCAAGATCATGCCTCATTACGACCAACCGCCGAGATACAAGGAAACGGCAGCTCGCCAACCATGTTCCAACCTTTTCGCCTACATCTGTATATCCAAGATAGAGGACTGCCACCTCAAGATCCGTCATCCCGAGGAGGGAATACATGCAAGGAGCGATAGTCGCGTCCGATGGTCCGGCCCGGACACAGCCGGCCCGAGGGGACTCGGCAGAAAAGGAAGCGATCCACAAGATGTGCCTTGGCAACGTTGATGGTTTGGGCTACTTGGTCGAGAAGTACGGACTCAAGGCAGTCCGTGTGGCTACCTTGATTACCTGCGACCGGGCTTTGGCAGAGGATGTGGTGCAAGAGGCCTTTATCCGAGCCTACGAACGCATCCATCAATTTGACATCGACAAACCGTTTGGACCCTGGTTCCTACGATCCATATCCAACGCATCCCTCAGAGCAGTTCAACAGAGAGGTCGAACAAGCCCACTAGAGGACGCTTCCGACCGAGGCGATGCAGTTCCTGGGGACGCGCTGGCTCCCTCATGCAAGACCCCAGAGGAGCTAATCGAGACTGCCGAGACGAACCAACAGATTTGGCAGGCCCTGGAGGGATTGCCACCCATTCAGCGCCATGCTCTGGTATTGCGATACGTCTATGGACTGAGTGAAAGGGAGCTCTCCAGCGCCCTCTCATGTCCGGCCGGGACGGTCAAGTGGCGACTGAGTGCAGCGCGGGCAAAGCTGAAAGGTCTACTCACTTTGGGCAGGAAGATCCGATATGCAGGAGGGCGCGATGAAACCGACAATTGAGACCAGACTCGATGAAGCAGCACAGGTTCGGGTACCTAGCGTTCACTTGTGGCCGAGTATTCGGACCGAACTGTCTCGTAGTACAATCGCGAGACAAGCGTGGCGTCGGGCCTTGATCTTTGGAGCGGCAGGCATCTTGGGTGCAGTCGTGCTTCTGGGAATGCCCCAAGTGCAAGGGTTTGCTCAGCAGATCATCCAACGGATAGGCCACATTGAGTTCGTTCTGGAATCCGAAACTACCCCGCCTCCCACCAATGATTCGCCACTTATCAAGCGGAGCGAAGCTAGCCAGCGTCAATCACAATCAGGTGGGAGAGCCCCTACCCGAGAGCCTGTCAACACTCCAACTCCTGAGGCACTTGATCCGGCGGGGGCCGAAATGTGGATTCCTCCCCAGATCGGGCTCGACAAAGCGGAGCAGATCATGGGAGCCCATGTGCTCCAGGCCGGCTTACTTCCTAAAGGGTGTTCCTTGGAGTCTCGAGATGCCAACGTCACGAGTGTCGGCGTCAGGTATGTCTACACCACCTACGAATGCGTTGACGAAGCGGGCGAATGGGTAGATACGTTCCTAGTCAGCCAATCCGCCTATCCCTCAGGGGCATCAGATCTACTTGGACGCTGGAACATAGGGGAGGCGACGGTGACCGACACCACAGTCCGTGGGCGCCCTGCCAAGCTCGTCGAAGGTGCAGACATTGCCGTGGTGGAACAAGACATCCTTGCTTGGGAGGAGGGAAGATTTAACTTCGCCATCGTGTCGCCCAGTGGATTTTTGCCCGGCGGCGAGCTTGAGGAAATCGCTGCGGGCCTCAAGTAGGCCAAACTACCCAGCTTCGAAACATAGCTGACGAGCTGCAAGGACGGCCCCCGCCGCCGAGGCGGGGGCCGTGGCGCATACCAAGCGAGCGTTCTGTGGGCTTGAAGATGTGCGTCGAGCGAGAGCGCCTTGGGGAATGCGAGCAATGCTCACGAATTCGCCTACGAGTCGATCTAGGCTGCAACCCTTCTGTCACCCACCGCGCGACCAGGCCGATGTCTGGCTTCATGTGTGTCCCGATCAGCCGACTCCCACGAGATGATTGGGCCCTCTACGCTCTCACTTTGGCCCTCGTCCATACCGAAGCTGCGGCCACAAGAAGGAAGAATGCAATGGAGTACGGCATTCGAACGAAATCAAGGTGAGGTCTGACGAACCCACCAATGTATGCAAAGCCCCAGGGGGGGGCCAACCAGGCTCTCGGCAAGCTTGCACGAGCTTGAGCATTGATGTAAAGTCTGCTCACATATCAAGGCATCACATTATGTCTATTGCCTGACCCAAACGGACGGGCAAGGGTCTTGGTCGAAAAGGCAATGGATAAATCCATGACCCTTAGACGGAATCCGCGAAAAGCGTGCAAGGGTCTGGGAAGCG
>CAZMSI010000103.1:0-6726 GCA_964568895.1 uncultured Sideroxydans sp.
ACCTTCAATCTTGCCCTGGCTGATGCGCGCATTGGCCTGCAGCATGCCGCGCTGACTTCCGTCGGAGTGCAGCTTCGCGCCGAGAATGCCGGGCTCGTCCGAGGCCTGCAACACCACCGCGCCGGCACCGTCACCGAACAGAACGCAGGTTGAACGGTCCGTCCAGTCCAGCACCCGCGACAGCACTTCAGCGCCGACCACCAGTGCATTGCGCGCCTGACCGCCGCGAATGAACAGGTCGGCCGTATTAAGCGCATAGATGAAGCCGCTGCACACCGCCTGCACATCAAAGGCTGCACCCTGTTTGATGCCCAGCTTGTCCTGCAGGATGCAGGCGGTGCTGGGAAAAATCTGGTCCGGGGTTGTGGTGGCAACGATGATCAGGTCGATTTCGTCCAGCCCGATGCCGGCCGCCTCGATTGCCCGGCGGCTGGCCTGCAGCGCCAGGTCGCTGGTCAATTCATCATCGGCGGCGATATGCCGCTCGATGATGCCGCTGCGCGTAACGATCCATTCATGCGTGGTTTCGACCATTTTTTCCAGGTCGTGGTTGGTCAGAACCCTGGCTGGCAAATAGCTGCCGGTACCGATAATCCTTGAATACATCAGGAAGCCTCTTTCAAATCCTGCTGGCGCGCATGGTGCCACTTTTCGACATGTTCGCTGATATGGTGCAGCATGCCGCTGCGCGCTTCCTCGGCTGCGCGCTCGATGGCAGTGAGGAAAGCCAGTTTGTCGGCGGAACCATGACTTTTAACCACTATGCCCTTCAAGCCCAGCAGGCTGGCGCCGTTATAACGCCGGTGATCGACACGCTTGCGGAAGGCGTTGATAACCGGCAGCGCAATCAGGCCGGCGATTCTGGTAAAAATGTTGCGGCTGAATTCCTCGCGCAGGAATGCGCGCAGCATCTGCGCCAATCCCTCGGTGGTCTTCAGCGAAACGTTGCCGACGAAACCGTCGCAGACCACCACATCGGTCACACCCTTGAAAATGTCGTTGCCCTCGACGTTGCCGTAGAAATTCAGGTCGCTGTCCTGCAGCAATTCGGCGGCCTGCTTGACGATCTCGTTGCCCTTGATATCCTCGCTGCCGATATTCAGCAGGCCGACGGTTGGATCGGCCTTGTGCTCGATCGCGCTGACCAGCGTGCTGCCCATCAACGCAAACTGCAGCAAGTGTTCTGCGTTGCAATCGACATTGGCGCCCAGATCCAGCATACAGACCTGACCGTTGACCGTAGGCAGGAAAGATGCGATGGCCGGCCGGTCGATGCCAGGCAGCATTTTCAGTACATAGCGTGCCGTTGCCATCAGCGCGCCAGTGTTGCCTGCACTGACGCAGGCCGATGCCTCGCCGTTCTTGACCAGATTGATGGCTACGCGCATGGACGAATCCTTCTTGCCGCGCAATACAAACTGGGGAGATTCATCCATCCCCACCACTTCACTGGCAGGATGGATACGCAGGTTCGGCCCTTCAGTCACATTAAGCGCACGTAATTCAGCTTTTATGGCATCAGGCAAGCCGACCAGGACAATGGTGTCGTTGGGGTGCAGCCGCAAATACTCTATTGCCGCCGGAATGGTGACATGCGCGCCATGGTCGCCCCCCATGGCATCAATGGCTATTGTGATATCCACCGGGCGACCCTCGCATGCTGGTAATCAAGAAATATCGGAAATGGCGCAAACAGAGCAATACTCAATCTGCGTAATTCAGGAGAAAGTTCTCTAACTTGAGTAGAGAACTTATTCGCTCTTGGCCTTGACTACTTTTTTACCGCGGTAGTAACCGCTCGGACTGATGTGATGACGCAGATGGGCTTCGCCAGTGGAAGGCTCAACCGCCAGCGCCGGGCCACTCAGAAAATCATGAGCGCGATGCATGCCGCGTTTGGACGGGGACTTCTTGTTCTGCTGGACTGCCATGTCTACTACTCCTTAACAAAAACTAAATTTAACTTACATATCCTTCAGGCTGCGAAGGACCGCGAACGGATTTTCAGCACCCCGTTCCAAACTTGCCGCGTCAGCCTGGCACACGCCGGGCTCATGCCTGGGCGCAAACGGCAGGCCCAGCAGAATTTCCTCTTCAACCAGCGCCGCCACATCCAGATGCGCATCCGGCGGAATACTGTCAAAATCGTCCGCCGATAGTTCGCTTTCGGACTGCTCATCTGCCAGCATGAGACGCGAAACCTGTTTGATCGGATAATCCATGGCCTGCAGACACCGCTGGCAACGCAACTGGCATGAACCATCGAGCGCCAGTTCCAGTGTCGGATTGCCATGCTCATCCCGAAACCCGCGCAATACATAACTGACTCTGCCATCGGGTTTTGCCAGTACGTCCTGCAACCGCGCCATCCCGGCAACCGGTATTTCACCGCGCAATTCCTTGCCTTGATGGGCAAAGTCCAGGCTGTCTATGAAATGCCGTGCAAACATGAGGCGCGCATGATATATATTTCAAGTACATCTGTCAAAAAAACCAAAGGAATACTCTTGAGTCCTCAACCGCTTATTCTCGCCTCCTCCTCCATTTACCGCAGCGCATTGCTGGAGCGCCTGAAAATCCCGTTCATGACCGCAGCTCCCGATATCGATGAATCGCCATTACCCAATGAAACTGCGCAACAAACTTCCTGGCGGCTCTCCCGCGAAAAAGCGGGCGCGGTCATGGCAAACCATCCCGATGCCCTGATCATCGGTTCGGATCAGGTCGCCCTGCTGGGCGACAAGCAACTGGGCAAGCCACTCAACCACGAAAATGCCGTGCGGCAACTCACGGCCATGCGCGGGAAAACCGTAGTGTTTTATACGGCACTGACATTATTGAATGCCCGCACCGGGGAAATGCAGACAGACGTTGCTGAAAACCAGGTTGCCTTCCGCAACTACAGCGACGAGGAAATCCATTCCTACCTGCTCAAGGAACAGCCCTATCATTGTGCCGGCAGCGCAAAGTCAGAAGGCCTGGGGATTGCCCTGATTAGCCGCATGGAAGGCGATGACCCCAACGCACTCGTCGGCCTGCCACTCATTTCTTTGGTAAACATGCTCCAGAAGCAGGGAATTCAGGTGTTGTAGTGCCCAAGGGACATCTCGAGCCTTAATAAGCAATCATGAATTTACTTGCGGCGAATTTCTATTTCTGGTATTAAAACGCGCCTTGAAAATTTTTAATAGCAAGTTTCGGAGACATTACTGATGCCGGTACAACCATCCAAGCCCATCACCCCTTATAAACAGAAAAAGGGCGAGGCTTACATGAGCACAAAGCAGTTGAAGCATTTTCGCGATATCCTCAACGGCATCAAGCTTGAACTGGGCGAGGATATCGACCGCACGGTGCATACCATGCAGGACGAAGCCACGGTATTTGCCGATCCTAACGACCGCGCCAGTCAGGAATCGGATATGAGCCTGGAATTGCGCAACCGTGACCGGGAGCGCAAGCTGATCAAGAAAATCGATGAAATGCTTGCCAAAATCGACAGCGGCGACTATGGCTATTGTGAAAAATGCGGTGTGGAAATCGGTCTTAGCCGACTGGAAGCCCGCCCGACGGCAACTCTTTGTATCGACTGCAAAACACTGGACGAAATCCGTGAAAAACAAATGGCCAAATAAAATTTGGCCGTTTGTTTTCGGTGGAGACTAACCTTCAGGTTACGTCGTAGCCAAAAGCAGTTTTGATGGCCAAATAAAATTTGGCCGTTTGTTTTCGGTGAAGACTAACCTTCAGGTTATGTCATAGCCAAAAGCAGATGGCAAAATAATTCACACTTCGGGGCAATTCCCCTTCCTGCCTTTCGAGTTGCCCCTACTCTTCATTCCCCCCACTGGGCAGTCCTGAATTCTTGACTATTTCATCCCATCGGAATATAACAATTCCCGTCATGAATCTGTAACAGTCCAACCGGGAACTGTTCGATCGTTCTGGTTTCTCTCTTAAAGATTTTCCTTCGTTTTTAATATTATTAATTAACAATCAAGGAGTTATTGACATGCAGAACAGAATATTCAAAACGACAATCCTTTCCATTTTTTTGACAGGGGCGCTTTCAAGTGTTTATGCCGAAGACCTTTCCAACTGGAAACTTCCCCCTGTTCCCGTACCCAGGGACAATCCCCAGACCAAGGCAAAAATTGCGCTTGGCCATCAACTGGTTTTCGATACCCGACTTGGAAAAAATAATGCGCTGAGCTGTACTGGTTGCCATGATCCTAATGCAGGCGGGGGCGGACCAACACCGAGAGCGTTCGGACAAGGGGGTGAACTGGGTCGCTGGGCGCCATCCTGGGACAATGCGGCCTATTACACCTCCCAGTTCTGGGATGGACGTGCCGCTTCCCTGGAAGAACAGACCGGCGCCCTGCCCGGCCACATGGGACCAATTTCGGCACCCGGTGAAATGGGAGGAACGGTCGATGAGGCAGTAGCAAGGTTGAATGCGATACCCGGCTACAAGAAGCAGTTCAATACGGTTTTCGGCTCCGATGCCACGCCGGAAAACGTGGCCAAGGCGATTGCCTCCTACGAGCGCACCCTGGTAGCCACTCATTCACCATTCCAGCGTTATGTAAACGGCAACAGGAAAGCGCTTTCTGCTGCGGCAAAACGTGGTTTCGACGTTTTTCGCCACAAGGCAATGTGCATCACCTGCCACACACCTCCGTTGTTAACCGACAACAATTTCCATAATATAGGCGTACCGCAGGTCGGTCCGCTGAAAGAAGACGATGGCCGGGCAGCCATCACCAAGGATGCAGCGGACAAGGGCAAGTTCAAGACGCCCTCACTATACAACTCCGCCTCCTTTTCATTCTTCATGCATGACGGTGCCTTCTCAACCATGAAGGAAGTGATCGATCATTACAACAAGGGCGGCAATCCCAAGGACACGTACCAGGATCCCTTGATCATGCCCCTGAAGCTGACTGCCAAGGAGCAAAGCGACCTGATTGCCTTCCTGAAAAGCCTGACCGACCCTCGGCTGAACCACATCAAGCGTCCGACATTGCCCTGATTGATCCGGACATGAAAAAGCCCCGCAATGCGGGGCTTTTTATTTGCTTCCCTGTAGGAAATAATTATTCTTCGGCAGTTTCAGGCGGCGCAGTTTCGGCAGCGAGTGCCTTCATGCTCAGGCGCAGGCGGCCTTTTTCATCGGCTTCCAGCACCTTGACCCGTACCACCTGGCCTTCTTTCAAATGCTCGGCAACGCTGTTGATGCGTTCGTTGGAAATTTGCGAAATATGCAGCAGACCGTCCTTGCCAGGCAGTACGTTGACGATGGCGCCGAAATCCAGCAGCTTGACCACCGGCCCCTCATAAACCTTACCCACTTCGACTTCCGCCACGATATCTTCGATGCGCTTCTTGGCCATTTCTCCGCCTTCACCACTGACGCTGGCAATGGTGACGTTGCCTTCGTCGTCGATATCAATGGTGGTGCCGGTTTCTTCGGTCAGTGCGCGAATTACCGCACCGCCCTTGCCGATCACGTCGCGGATCTTTTCCGGATTGATCTTCAGCTTGATCATGCGCGGCGCATGCATCGACACATCGGGGCGGACCTGCGGCATGGACTCTTTCATGATGCCGAGGATGTGTATGCGTCCTTCGCGCGCCTGGTTCAGTGCGGCATGCATGATTTCACGGGTAATACCGTTGATCTTGATGTCCATTTGCAGCGCAGTGATGCCCGTCTCGGAGCCTGCCACCTTGAAGTCCATATCGCCAAGGTGATCCTCGTCGCCCAGGATGTCGGTCAGCACCGCAAAGCGGTTTCCATCCTTGATCAGGCCCATGGCAATGCCCGCCACATGAGTCTTCACCGGAACACCGGCATCCATCAGCGACAGGCAACCGCCGCATACCGACGCCATCGAACTGGAGCCATTGGACTCGGTGATTTCGGAGACCACGCGAATCGAATAACCGAATTCCTCTTCGCCCGGCAATGCCGCAACCAACGCACGCTTGGCCAGTCGGCCATGCCCGATTTCACGGCGCTTGGGCGTACCCACACGCCCGGTCTCGCCGGTGGAGTATGGCGGGAAGTTGTAATGCAGCATGAAACGGTCATGGTATTCGCCCTGTAGCGCATCGATGATCTGTGCATCGCGCGCAGTGCCCAGGGTGGCTACCACCAGCGCCTGCGTTTCACCGCGGGTGAACAGCACCGAGCCATGAGTGCGCGGCAGCACGCCGGTACGGATGGTAATCGGACGTACGGTACGCGTATCGCGGCCGTCGATGCGCGGCTCGCCGTTCAGTATCTGGCCGCGCACAATCTTGGCTTCCAGCTCGCTGAACAGATCGTTGACATGATTCTTTTGCAGCGTCTCATCTGCCGCCAGCAGCGTATCTACGATGCGGCTGCGAATCGCGTCCACCTGGGTGGTACGCGCCTGTTTTTCGCGCACCGCATAGGCTTGTTGCAGTTCGGTTTCGGCCAGTTCGGAAATCCTGGCGACCAGCGCCTCATCCCTGGCCGGCGCTGTCCACTCCCAGTCAGAGGCGCCTGCCGCATCAGCCATTTCATTGATGGCCTGGATCACCGCCTGCATTTGCTCATGACCAAACATCACCGCGCCGAGCATCACATCTTCCGGCAGCTCCTGGGCTTCCGATTCCACCATCAGCACGGCGCGTTCGGTACCGGCAACCACCAGGTCCAGTTTGGATTCCTTGAGCTCTGTTGCAGTCGGGTTC
>CAZMSI010000104.1:0-3358 GCA_964568895.1 uncultured Sideroxydans sp.
ACCGCCGAACACCAGCACGGTGCCGGTCCAGAACGAATAAGTAGTGGGGTGGTGTGCGAGATTTTCACTGCCCGGCATCATGCGCAACACCAGGCCGAAGCGGTCAATCACGAAACCCAGTGCCATCATGCCCAGCGCTGCACGCAACCATGCCATCAATGTGCGCTCGGCGGCGTAGTAAACCATGACGGAGGCGGTCTCCTCGACGTAGGTGT
Source organism: uncultured Sideroxydans sp. (assembly GCA_964568895.1). Taxonomy (GTDB): domain Bacteria; phylum Pseudomonadota; class Gammaproteobacteria; order Burkholderiales; family Gallionellaceae; genus RI-121. The sequence continues at coordinate 216 of CAZMSI010000104.1, forward strand.
GGAGCGGCGATTTCTGGTCGTCTGCTTCAGCGTTCACGCATTATCCTCCCGCTAGCCCAGACTTTATAACAGGCAGACGCAGTGGTCGAGGTTAAACATCGACACTCAGGGATAATCCTGCCGCGTCGGGCGCACCATGATATTGCTGACATGAACGTGGGGCGGTTGCGACACCACGAAATGAATGGCATTCGCGATATCGTCGCCGTAGATCAACGGACCGAATTTCTCGTTGAAATGCTTTACCTGTGCGTCGTCATAGCCGGCTGCATCCTGAAAGCCGCTGATCACGATGCCAGGTTCGACCAGCGTCACGCGAACGCCTTTCGGCCCTGCTTCGCGGCGCAACCCCTCCGCAAGACCGTGAACCGCAAACTTGGTGGCGCCATAAACCGCACTGAAGGGGGAAATGTGCCGGCCCACCACCGAGCCGATGATCACGATATCGGCCGCGACGTCCGGGAAGCCGGAAGCCTGGCTGTCCACCATGCGTTGCGCTGCTTTCTGCAGCAATGCCAGAGTGCCCGTTACGTTCAGTTTCAATATCTCTTCGAACCGCGATAAGTCTGCATCCTTCACCGAGCCGCCCAGGCCGCGTCCGGCATTGGCCACTACGATATCGACCGGCTTGCCGAAGCGTTCGACGGCCGCTGCAAAAAGCTGGTCGAGCACCGCGCTATCCGAAGCATCGCCGGCCACGCCGCAAAACGAACTGCCCAATTCCTGTTCCATCGCGTGCAGCTTGTCTTCGTGGCGCGCATTGCCGACCACGCCAAATCCCGCAGCAATGAATTTTCGCGCGGAGGCTTCGCCTATGCCCGAGGTGGCACCCGTGATGATCGCGATACGGCTTTCATTTCCCATACGCTTTCTCCTTCATATTGTCTAATTTGCCCGAACCGGCGAGCCAGTTAGGTGCAAATTCAGGTGCTCCAGTAGGGGTGCCTGGATTTTTTCGCCATCGCACCAGCTAATAATGCCGTATAGCTGCCGGTGATCACGGCTTCATTTCCTTTAACACATCACATAACAATTCTTCCCCGCAGCTTTCGCGCGATACATTGCACTGTCTGCCTCATTTATCAAGCCGTCCCCGGTTTGACTGTGGTCAGGGAAGATGGCAATTCCGATACTGGCGCCGATTTCAGAGATAAGCCTGTTGTCATAAACAACTGGCTGACTTAATGTCTCGATCAGTTTTTTCGAAACAAGCATTGCTTCCTCTGGGCTCTTCAGGTTATTCAGGATGATGGTGAACTCATCTCCACCCATGCGGGCGACAATATCAGATTCCCGAATGTAGTCCTGCAGGCGGTGTGCCACCTCCTTCAGCAAATGGTCGCCGGCTGCATGGCCCATGCTGTCATTAACCTCTTTGAATCCATCGAGATCAATAAAAAGCAAGGCAACAATCAGTTTGTTGCGACGGGCGTGGGCAAGCGAGAATTCCAGTTTTTCGAAAAAGTTGGTGCGGTTTGGCAAGCCGGTCAGGCTGTCATATAACGCCAGACGTTTCAGTTTCTCATCGGCAATTTTGCGCTCGGTAATGTCGCGCACCATGGCAGCAAAATGCTTTTTACCGCCCAGGCTCATATCGGCAATACTGATCTCTATGGGGAATTCGTTTCCACTCTTGTTAATTGCCGTAGTCTCAACGCGCTGCCCCCCTAAAAAGCCTCCTTCCGCGCTCAGCAGGTACTGGGTATTAAAGTCCCCATGTTCATGCTGCTCCGGTATCAGCAAATCAATAGGCTTCCCGATCAATTCATTCTTTCGATATCCGAAAATCTCTTCCGTCGCTGGATTGGCGGCCTCGATAATTCCACTTGAAGTGATGGAAATAATAGCTTCCCGAACATTCTGGATCACGGCCCTCATGCGAGTCAGGTCTGCGAACAATTCGCATTTTATCGATTGCAACCTCGATATGACATTCCAGAAAAATCGGGCTTCCTTGGCGCCAATCACGCTGCCAATTCCAACGTGGCGTGCAAGAACCTCATCCAGTTCAGGATTGTTGGTCATGTTGAATACCATGCAGTGGCCGGCTTTCTGCAGGGCAAGTTCCACGTCATTGAATACTTCTATGCCGTTATTTCGTGCAATCCCGATCCCGAAGGCATGGGGATTGCGATCCACGATGCCGAAGATATTGATATGTTCTTCGAGCAGGAATATACCCAGTAAGGCAGTGCCGCCCAGACCCGCCCCGACAATCATGATTGGCAGTACATTGTCAGATTGCATTTGTCCTCCCCTTCCACGAATGCTTATGCTGCATTTCTTTATCTAATGGCGGAAATTCCGAGGAGCAGGAAGCGCCCCATCTTCTTTACAGGCAGCCATTGCCATGCGTTGGCAACTTGATGCTTTATTTATTGTTTATACGATGGAAAACTCAATATTGCCATGAAAATTATCCTTCCGGCGCCTATATTAATGCAATACCAAGTGCCGGCTCAGCAAAATAGATAATCAAATTGTCTTCCGGGCCGGCGAGCCAGGCCGGGCTCGAACTAAAACATCAATAGAACCAGTTTGGGCATTTATTTTAAAACTCAGTGCCTTGACTATCGTCAGAAGGATTCCGATTGCCACGCCGACAAATGCCGGGAATAGTGTGAATAACACGCCAGGCGGCAGCAGGCCCGTGTCTGGGCGCGCCGCAGCCTTCAAGCGTGTTGCACGACCGGTATGAGGTACAGGATGGCGGTCTGATTCGGGTATTGCATAACGGGTGCGCGGCGCAAGCTTATCCCAATCGCTTTAGCAGTTTTTCGTGTATCCCGCCAAACCCGCCGTTGCTCATCACCAGCACGTGGTCGCCCGATTTCGCAGCAACGGCGATGGTTTCGATCAATTCGTCGAGGTCATCCTTCACCACGGCCTTGTCGCCCAGCGGGGCAAGCGCGCCGCGCGCATCCCAGTCAAGATTCGCACCGTAGCAGAACACCAGGTCGGCATCTTTCAGGCTGCCGGGCAGCGCATCCTTCATCACACCCAGCTTCATGGTGTTGGAACGCGGTTCAAGCACGGCCAGAATCCGCCCGCCGCCGTTGATCTTGCTGTGCAGTCCGGCGACGGTGGTGTCGATGGCGGTGGGATGGTGGGCGAAGTCGTCGTAGACGGTGATGCCGTTGACC
>CAZMSI010000104.1:3458-6690 GCA_964568895.1 uncultured Sideroxydans sp.
GCTCGAGCACGCGCTGCAGCGCATCGTCGCGGCCGTTGCATACCAGCAGCCCGTTGCCGGGCACGGTGCGCACCAGATGGTGGAACTGGGTCTCGATGGCGGCCAGGTCGGGAAAGATGTCGGCATGATCGAACTCGAGGTTGTTCAGGATCGTGGTGCGCGGATGGTAGTGCACGAACTTGGAGCGCTTGTCGAAGAACGCGGTGTCGTATTCGTCGGCCTCGATCACGAAGAATGACGAGTCGGTGAGCCGCGCCGAGATGCCGAAATTCTGCGGCACGCCGCCGACCAGGAAGCCGGGATTGAGCCCGGCATGTTCCAGTATCCACGCCAGCATCGCACTGGTGGAGGTTTTGCCGTGAGTGCCCGCTACGCCCAGAACCCAGCGGTCGTGCAGGATGTTCTGCGCCAGCCATTGCGGGCCGGAAATGTAAGGCAGGTTGCGGTTGAGGATTTCCTCCATCAGCGGGTTGCCGCGCGATACCACGTTGCCGATGACGTAGATGTCCGGATTCAGTTCCAGTTGCTCGACGCCCCAGCCTTCGATCAGTTCTATGCCCTGCGCTTCGAGCTGGGTGCTCATCGGCGGATAGACGTTGGCGTCGCAGCCGGTGACGCGATGGCCTGCCTGGCGGGCAATGGCGGCGATGCCGCCCATGAAGGTGCCGCAGATGCCGAGAATGTGGATGTGTTGCGTTGCCTTGCTCATGCGTAGTTATTGTTCGTGCTCCGGGCTCGGCATTGTGCCCGAAAACGAATAATTGATGGGAGCAATCAGGTCTCCTCTGGGATCATCTTGATGGCTCCGCACGGGCATTCCGACACGCAGATGCCGCAGCCCTTGCAGTAGTCGTAGTTGAACTTGAAGCGCTTGCCGGGACCGAGTTTTATCACCGCATTGTCGGGACACACGCCGTAGCAATTGTCACACTCGAAGCAGTTGCCGCAGGAGAGGCAACGGCGCGCCTCGAACAGCGCGTTGGTTTCGTCGAGTCCGCCCTGCACTTCCTCGAACGTGGTCTGGCGGCGGATGATGTCCAGCATCGGGCGCACCGTCTTGGGCGCGTCGGTGTAATACCACGGGTTGAGCATGTCGTAGCCGACGATCTCGTGCTTGGGCGCCGGTTCAAACACGCTGCCGCGTAGCCAGGCGTCAACGTTGTGCGCGGCCTTTTTGCCATGGCCTACCGCTACCGTCACCGTGCGCTCGGAGGGCACCATGTCGCCGCCGGCAAAAATGCCGGCATGGCCGGTCATCATGTTTGGCGCGACCTGCACCACGCCGTCCTGAACCTCCAGCCCGGGCACGCCCTCGAGCAGCGACAGGTCCACGTCCTGGCCCAGCGCCAGCACTACCGAGTCGGCTTCCAGTTTTTCATATTCTCCGGTCGGCTGCGGGAAGCCCTTGTCGTCCAGCTCCATTTTCTCGACGGTAATCTCGCCCACCGCAGCCTGCTTGATGGTCGAGAGCCACTTGATCATCACGCCTTCCTGCAGCGCTTCCTCGATCTCGAAATCGTGCGCCGGCGCCTTGTCGCGCGTACGGCGATAGACGATGATCGGTTCGGCACCCATGCGCTTGACGGAGCGCGCGACGTCGATGGCGGTATTGCCGCCACCATACACCACCACCTTGCGGCCCAGCATCGGCTTGTCCTCGCCCTCCATCGAGCGCAGTACCGACACCGCATCGACGATGTGCGCCGCATCGCCCGCCGGGATCATGGTGCGCCGCGCGATGTGCGCGCCGACCGCGAGGAAGGCGGCGTCGAAGCCACCGTCCTTCATGCTCTGTTCGATCTGCTCGACTTTGCTGTTGAGCTTCAGCGTGACGCCGAGGTCGACGATGCGCTGCACTTCCGCATCCAGCACGTCGCGCGGCAAACGGTACTTGGGAATGCCGAAGCGCATCATGCCGCCGGCATACGGGCCGGCTTCGTGGATTTCGACGGTGTGGCCCATGCGCGCCAGGTGGTAGGCAGCCGACAGCCCCGATGGTCCCGCGCCGACCACCAGCACCTTCTTGCCGGTGGATTCGGCGGGTGCATCGAATTTCCAGCCGCGCCTGATCGCCTCGTCGCCGAGGAAACGTTCCACCGAATTGATGCCGACCGGCGCATCGAGCTGGCCGCGGTTGCAACTGGTCTCGCACGGGTGATAGCACACCCGGCCCATTACTGAGGGCAGCGGATTGTCCTGTACCAGTACGCGCCAGGCCTGTTCGTAGTCGCCGCTCTCGGCCTGGAACAGCCAGCCCTGGATGTTTTCTCCGGCAGGACAGGCGTTGTTGCAGGGCGGCAGACGATCCAGGTATACCGGGCGTTCGGTGCGCCAGGTGCCGGTGAGGTTGGCGAGCGAGGAGCCGGGTTTTAGCGTGATCGCAAATGGCTTAGGCATTCTGCACCTCCTCGTCGAGCAGGCCGTACTTGCGGATGTTGCGGTCGGCGATTGCCTGGATATGCGCCACCATGTCCGGGTGTGCATGTTTGCCGAACAGGTGGGCGAAGCGTTTCTGCAGTTTCAGGTATTCCTCCACCGGCGTCTGGCGGCGTATTTTCGACACGCCGGTCACTTCGCCGTGCTCAGCTTCGAACACCGGGAACATGCCGGTTTCCTTGGCCAGCCGCGCGATGCGGATGGTGTCATGCGAGGCACTGCCCCAGCCCAGCGGGCAGGGCACGAATATCTGGATATAGCGCGCGCCGTGCATGCCCATTGCGCGCGTCACCTTGTATTCGAGATCGTGCAGGTCGGCGACGGTCGCGGTGGCAACGTAGGGAATGCCGTGCGCCATCGCGATTTCCGGCACGTTCTTGCCCTGGCCGAACGGGTTGCCCGGCTCGGGCCCGACCGGCATGGTGGTAGCGGTGCGCGCTGCGGGCGGCGTGGCACTGGAGCGCTGCACGCCGGTGTTCATGTAGGCCTCGTTGTCATAGCAGATGTAGAGCACGTCGTCGTTGCGGTCGAACATGCCGGACAGGCAGCCGAAGCCGATGTCGGTGGTGCCGCCGTCGCCGCCCTGTGCGACCACGCGCACGTCATGCCTGCCCTTGGCCTTCATCGCCGCGGCGATGCCGGTGGCCACGGCCGCAGCATTGCCGAACACCGAATGGATCCACGGTACCTGCCAGGACGATTCCGGATAGGGCGTGGAAAATACCTCGAGGCAGCCGGTGGCGTTGGACGAGATCAGCTGGCCGTTGCTGGCCAGCATCGCCGCGTCGATCGCATA
>CAZMSI010000105.1:0-1853 GCA_964568895.1 uncultured Sideroxydans sp.
ATTGCTCCCGGCGTTAAGCTGGGCGGCGGCATTATCAGCCATGTGCTGAACGAGCTGGAAATTGCCTGTCTGCCGGCCGACCTGCCCGAGTTTATCGAGGTGGATCTGGCGAATCTGGAATTGGGGCATTCGGTGCATGTATCCGACATCAAGCTGCCCAAAGGCGTAGAGCTTGCCGGCCATCACCATGCCGGCGATGCAGTGGCGACGGTGCAGGTGCCGCGCGGCGCAGTGGAAGCTGCCGCGACTGCAGCAACGGAAGAAGCTGCGGCGGAGGCTCCGGCTGCTCCGGCAGAAGCCGACAAGTAAGCAGTGATCTGCAAGGCCCGCCATGCGAATCAATAAAGCATGGCGGGCCTTTTATTTTATAGAAGCATCCAGATGAGCGAGATCAAGTTAATCGTCGGCTTGGGTAATCCCGGCCCCGAACACCAAGCCACCCGACACAACGCCGGTTTCTGGTGGGTGGATGAGTTCGCACGCAAACATGGCGTCGAATTCCGGCAAGAGAATAAATTTCACGGGCTGGCGGCGCGCGTGCAGGCGCAGGGGCGGGACATCTGGCTGCTCAAGCCGCAGACCTTCATGAACGTCAGTGGCCGCGCGGTGGTTGCGCTGGCCTTGTTCTACAAGATACTGCCGGACGAAATCCTGGTGGTGCATGACGAACTCGACCTGCCGCCGGGCAGCGCCAGGCTCAAACTGGGCGGCGGCCATGGCGGGCACAACGGGCTGAAGGACATCATCGCCCATCTTGGCACCAGGGATTTCTGGCGTTTACGCATCGGTATCGGCCATCCGGGCGAGCGCAGCGAAGTCGTCAACTACGTGCTGAAAGCGCCACGCAAGGAAGAACAACCGCTGATCGACGAGGCGCTGCAGCGCGCGCAGGACGTGTCGACGCTGATCGTGGAAGGCAAGCTGCAAGCGGCGATGCTGAAGCTGCACAGCAGTTAATTTGAGGGAATAAACATGAGTTTGAAATGCGGTATCGTCGGTCTGCCCAACGTCGGCAAGTCCACCATGTTCAATGCGCTGACCAAGTCCGGCATTGCGGCGGAGAATTACCCGTTCTGCACCATCGAGCCCAATGTCGGCATCGTCGAGGTGCCCGACCCGCGTCTCGATGAACTGTCGAAAATCGTTAACCCGCAGCGCGTGCAGCACGCCATCGTCGAATTCGTCGACATCGCGGGCCTGGTGGCGGGCGCATCCAAGGGCGAAGGCCTGGGCAACCAGTTCCTGGCCAACATCCGCGAGACCGACGCCATTGTGAATGTGGTGCGCTGCTTCGACGATACCAACGTAGTGCACGTGGCGGGCAAGGTCGATCCGCTGTCCGACATCGAAACCATCGTCACCGAACTGGCGCTGGCCGACCTGGCCACGGTGGAAAAGGCGATCCAGCGCGACGGCAAAAAGGCCAAGTCCGGCGACAAGGAAGCGCTGAAGCTGGTTGCCGTGCTGGACAAGCTTACCCCGCACCTGAACGAGGGCAAGCCCGCGCGCACGCTGGAACTTTCCGACGACGAAAAGGAAATCATCAAGCCGCTGTGCCTGCTCACCGTCAAGCCGGCGATGTACGTCGGCAACGTGCTGGAAGACGGCTTCGAAAACAATCCCTACCTCGACCGCCTGCGCGAATATGCGGCGCAGGAGGGTGCGCCGGTGGTGGCGCTGTGCGCCAAGATCGAGGCCGAGCTGGCCGACCTTGACGATGCCGACAGGCAGGAATTCCTGGCCGACCTGGGGCTGGATGAGCCCGGCCTGAACCGGCTGATTCGCGCGGCTTACGACCTGCTCGGCCTGCAGACCTATTTCACCGCCGGGGTGAAGGAGGTGCGCGCCTGGAC
>CAZMSI010000105.1:1953-6684 GCA_964568895.1 uncultured Sideroxydans sp.
TAAATAGCGGGGCCGGTTGTTACGGCCTCTGCTACAATGCGCCGCGCGGCACTGTTTCAGTCTCGATGCCGCTGCCGATTCCGGCTCACTATTTTTACCCGTCTGCCTAAGACTGGCGCCCGCAGGGCGGCAGGCCGATGTAATCCAAGAGAAAGTTTATATGTCATTTGCATCCCTCGGCCTGTCCGAAGAAATCCTCCGTGCCGTTTCCGAGCGCGGCTATACCGAACCTACGCCGATCCAGGCGCAGGCCATTCCTGTCGTGCTGCAAGGCGGCGACCTGCTCGGCGGCGCACAGACCGGCACCGGCAAGACCGCCGGTTTTACGCTGCCTATCCTGCAACTTCTTACTGCTTCCGCAAAGCCTGCTGCCGGCAAAGCGCCTATCCGTGTGCTGGTGCTCATCCCCACGCGCGAACTCGCCGCGCAGGTGGAGGAGAGCGTGCGCGAGTACGGCAAATACCTGAAGCTGAAATCGATGACGATGATCGGCGGCGTCAACATCAATCCGCAGATTGCCCAGTTGCGTGGTCGCGTGGATATCCTGGTGGCAACGCCGGGGCGCCTGCTTGACCACGTGCAGCAAAAGACCGTGGACCTGTCGCACATTGAAATCCTGGTGCTGGACGAGGCCGACCGCATGCTGGACATGGGCTTCATCCGCGACATCAGGAAAATACTCGCGCTGTTGCCCAAAAAGCGCCAGAACCTGCTGTTCTCCGCCACCTTTTCCGATGAAATCAAGCTGCTCGCAGACGGCCTGCTGAACAATCCGGCATTGATCGAAGTGGCGCGACGCAATGCCACGGCCGACCTGATCGAACAGAAGGTGTACCCGGTGGACCGCGAGCGCAAGCGCGAGCTGCTCGCCCACCTGATCAAGGAGCACAACTGGTTCCAGGTGCTGGTGTTTACCCGCACCAAACACGGCGCCAACCGCCTGGCCGAACAACTGGACAAGCAGGGCATCCCGGCGATGGCGATCCATGGCAACAAGAGCCAGGCGGCACGCACCCGTGCACTGGCCGAATTCAAGAGCGGCAAGCTGCAGGTGCTTTGCGCCACCGACATCGCCGCACGCGGCATCGACATCAGCGAGTTGCCGCACGTAGTGAACTACGAACTGCCCAATGTGCCGGAAGATTATGTGCACCGCATCGGCCGCACCGGCCGTGCCGGCAGCGAGGGCGAGGCCAGTTCGCTGGTGTGCGTCGACGAGCACAAGCTGCTGCGCGACATCGAGCGCCTGATCAAGCGCGAGATTCCCAAAGTGCAGGTGCCGGGCTTCGAACCCGATCCCACGATCAGGGCCGAGCCGATCCAGAACGGCCGCAACCAGCCGCGCGGCGGTCAGCGCCCCGGCCGCGGCCAGTCCCAGGGAAAGGGCCGCGGCAATGCACAGCCGGCACATCCCAAGGGGCCGGGTGGCGGCAAGCCCGCAGTACATCGTTTCGGCGGGCGCGGACGTTAAACCATGCAGCAGGCCGCGGATTTCTCGACGCTAACGCCGGACTGCGTGCTGAATGCGCTGGAGAGTCTCGGCCTGCATAGCGACGGGCGGCTGCTCGCGCTGAACAGCTACGAGAACCGCGTGTATCAGGTCGGTATCGAGGACGGCATACCAAAGGCAGGCAATCTGCTATCGAGCAAGCTCGATGCAGAATTGACACAACCGCTGGTGGCGAAGTTCTACCGGCCTGCGCGCTGGTCCGATGCCGCCATCCTTGAAGAGCATGCTTTCGTGCAGGAACTGGTCGAGCGCGAGATCCCGGTGGTGCCCGCGCTGGAACTGGACGGCAGGACGCTGCACCACTTCGATGGTTTCCGCTTTGCGGTTTTTCCGAAACACGGCGGGCGGGCGCCGGAACTGGAAGACCGCCACACGCTGGAATGGATGGGGCGCTTTCTCGGACGCATCCATGCGATTGGCGCGCTCAAGCCGTTCGAGCACCGGCCCACGTTAAACATTGAAACCTTCGGCATTGCGCCGCGCGATTACCTGCTGCAGCATGATTTCATTCCAGCCGACATAGCGGCGGCCTGGCGCAGCGTGGTCGATCTGGCGCTGGATGGCGTGCGCCATTGCTTTGCGCGAGCCGGAGACGTGAGCAGTATCCGGCTGCACGGCGATTGCCATGCCGGCAACGTACTGTGGACCGACGACGGTCCGCATTTCGTTGATTTCGACGACAGCCGCATGGGGCCGGCGGTGCAGGACTTGTGGATGCTGCTGTCGGGCGAGCGTGCGGACATGGTGCGGCAGTTCACCGACGTGCTCGCCGGCTATGAGGATTTCTGCGACTTCGACGAGCGCGAACTGCACCTGGTCGAAGCGCTGCGCACGCTGCGCCTGATCCACTATTCGGCCTGGCTGGCACAGCGCTGGGACGACCCGGCGTTCACACAGGCGTTCCCGTGGTTCAACAGCCAGCGTTACTGGCAGGACCGCATCCTGGAATTGCGCGAGCAGGTTGCGTTGATGCAGGAACCGCCGCTATGGCAGGCATGACGGCTTGTCCTTGCGGGAGCGGCAAAGCGCTTGCCGACTGCTGCGGCCGCTACCTTGATGGTGGTGAAACCGCGCCGACGGCCGATGCGCTGATGCGTTCGCGCTACAGCGCCTATGCCTTGCAGCGCGAAGACTACCTGCTGGCGACCTGGCACTCATCGACCCGTCCCGCGCAGCTCGGACTGGCGCAGGAAGTGCCGACCAAATGGATCGGCCTGGAAATCAAGCGTCACGAGCCGCAGGATGAAAACCGCGCCATCGTCGAATTCGTTGCGCGCTACAAGGTGAACGGCCGCGCGCACCGGTTGCACGAAACCAGCCGCTTCGTGCGCAAGGACGGATGCTGGTATTACGTGGACGGCGATATGGCCTGAGATGTGCCGCCCGCTTTCCATTACAATGAAGGCTGTCGCAGCCTGGACAGAACAACCCTGGAATAAGCGCATACCATGAACACTGAAACTCAAAACGATTACCTCGCAATCACCGCTTCCGGCGAAGACAAGGTCGGCCTCGTCGACCGGTTTTCCAACAACATCCTCGACAGTGGCTGCAGCATCGAGGAAAGCCGCATGGCCGTGCTGGGCGGGCAGTTTGCGTTGATCATGCTGATTTCCGGGCCGTGGAACGCGCTTTCCAAACTGGAAGGACAGCTGGAGCCGCTGGGCGAGCAACTGGGTCTTGCCATCATTTACCGGCGCACCAGGAAGCGCGAACCTGCTCAATTGGCGGTGCCCTATATCGTGGAAGTGGTGGCCATGGACCATCCGGGCATCGTGCACAAACTGTCCGCCTTCTTCTCCAGGAATAGTATCAATATCGAGGAACTGCAAACCGACACTTACCCGGCGCCGCACACCGGGACGCCGATGTTTTCCGTGACCCTGACCGTGGGCATCCCATCCGGCGTGCACATTTCCGCGTTGCGCAATGCCTTCCTCGACTACTGCGACGACCTGAATCTCGACGCGACCTTCGAGCCGTCGCGAGGGTAGTCCGGTTAGACATGTATCCCCGAAATCTTTAGACTTGCGCCCTTTCGCAATGAGGCTTGCAGGGTAATTCCGTGAATCCAGAAGCAAAAACAGAAAGCGCCGCACTCGACGCGCAGATCGCGCGCGAAGTGGCGCGCCGCCGCACCTTCGGCATCATCTCGCACCCGGATGCGGGCAAGACCACGCTGACCGAAAAATTGCTGCTGTTCTCGGGCGCGATCCAGATGGCCGGCGCGGTGAAGGCACGCAAGAGCGGTCGCCATGCGACTTCCGACTGGATGGAGATCGAAAAGCAGCGCGGAATATCGGTGGCGAGCTCGGTGATGCAGTTCGAATACCGCGAGCACGTGGTGAACCTGCTCGACACGCCGGGTCACCAGGATTTCTCCGAAGATACCTACCGCGTGCTGACCGCGGTCGACTCGGCGCTGATGGTGATCGACGCGGCCAAGGGCGTGGAGGCGCAGACCATCAAGCTGCTCGACGTGTGCCGCATGCGCGACACGCCGATCCTGACCTTCATGAACAAGATGGACCGCGAGGTGCGCGACCCGTTGGAACTGCTCGACGAAGTCGAGTCGGTGCTCAAGATCCAGTGTGCGCCGGTGACCTGGCCGCTGGGCATGGGCAAGACCTTCCGCGGCGTGTACCACCTGCTGCGCGACGAAATCCTGTTGTTCACGCCGGGCGAGGAGCGCGCCGACGGCAAGGTGGAAACCATCAAGGGACTCGGCAATCCTGTGCTCGACGAGCGCTTCCCGATGGAGATCGAGCAGCTCAGAATGGAAGTGGAACTGGTGCATGGCGCTTCGCATCCGTTCGATCTGGAAGCTTTCCTCGCCGGCAAGCAGACGCCGGTGTTCTTCGGCTCGGCGATCAACAACTTCGGCGTGCGCGAAATCCTCGATGCGCTGCTCGATTGGGCACCCGCGCCGATCGCGCGGGATGCAACGCTGCGCGCAGTGAACCCGAACGAGAAGACATTCTCCGGTTTTGTGTTCAAGATCCAGGCCAATATGGACGCTAACCACCGCGACCGCATCGCCTTCCTGCGCGTGTGCTCCGGCCATTTCGAGCGCGGCATGAAAATGAAGCACCTGCGCATCGGCAAGGAAATCAGGGTGTCCAGCGTGGTGACCTTCATGGCCTCCAGCCGCGAGCAGGTGGAAGAGGCCTACGCCGGCGACATCATCGGCCTGCCCAACCACGGCAACATGCAGATCGGCG
>CAZMSI010000106.1:0-6613 GCA_964568895.1 uncultured Sideroxydans sp.
GTGGATAGCTGGGATCCAGTGCATCCAGCTTGATGCGTACCGGCACGCGCTGGGCGATTTTCACCCAGTTGCCGGTGGCGTTCTGGGGCGGCAACAGCGAAAAGGCTGTGCCGGTGCCACCGGACAGGCTTTCCACGGTACCGTGGAAGTGATGGTCCTGATACAAGTCGAAATCGATATCGACCGGTTGGCCGGGACGGATACCGGACAACTGGGTTTCCTTGAAATTGGCGTCGATGTGGAAACTGTTTGTTGCGATCAGCGCGAACAGTGGCTGGCCGACCGCTACCAGTGTGCCCGGTGTGAGCGAAAGGTTGGTGATTTCTCCATCCTGCTCCGCGATAACGTGGGTATAGCTCAGGTTGAGTTTGGCCTGGGCCACGTCAGCCCGAGCTTTCAGCACGTCGGCGCGCTCGTCAGGTTGTTCCGGTGCCGACAATGCTTTCTTTAGTTTTGCTTTTGCCTCGTTCAATGCAGCTTGCAGCGCTTCTACCTTGGTATGTGCGTTGTCCGCTGCCTGCTGGGTCAGGAAGTGGCGCGCCACCAGTTCTCTGGCGCGGGTGTAGTTAGCGCGCGCGTTGCCCAGGTCCACGCTGGTCTGTTCGACCTGCGCGCGCGATGCGGCTACTTCGGCGTTGTCTTCCCGTGCCGTTTGCATGGCTTGGGCCAAGTCGGCCTGTGCCCGCGCCAAAGCAATGCGGAACGGTGCGGGATCGATGTCGAACAGCGGGTCGCCCTTGTGTACTTGCTGGTTGTCAATGACATGCACGGCGATCACGCGCCCAGGCACTTGTGCAGCCACTTCCACCACGTCGGCATTGATGTAGGCATTTTCGGTGCTGCGCTGGTTCATGGTCAGTACAAAATAGCTTGCAATGCCGATCAGGATGACGGCTACAAGCAGGGAGGCGGCAACTTTCCTGTTCTCGATGAGGTGCTTCATGTCAGGTTCTCCAGCCTGGAACGGATGTGTTGCAGCACGTTAAGTGTGTTTTTGATTTCTGTTTTGCTCAGACCAGAAAGTAACTCCCCGCGCAAATCGGATGCGCAGGCCCAGATTCGCTCGACCTCTTTGTACCCGGCTTTAGACAGGCGCAGGTGCTTGACGCGGCGATCGGTCTTGCTGGCGCAGCGTTTCAGCAAGCCTTCGTTTTCCATGCGATCGATCAGGCGCACCAGGGTGGGGGCCTCGATACCCATGCGTTCTGCCAACTCGCGGTGGGTGATGCCGTCTTTGCGCGAGACATGGAACAGGGCCATCCAGCGCGAACGTGAATAGCCGAGCGGGCGCAGCCGCCGATCCAGTGCAGTACGCCAGCCATGCGCCGCCAGGTGCAGCGCTTCGGCAAATTGTTCGTCCAGTGCCTTCAATTGGTTAGTTTGCTGATAGTTAGTAGGCTAACTATTATCTATGATGCGAGAGAGAATGTCGAGCGATAAACTCAGGCAAGGTGCCTTGATATGCGACTGGGGTTATCATGCGGACAATCGGATTGTCTGGAGGATGCGCGATGTATTTTCTCAACCGTGACGATGCTGCCCGCAAGCTGGCGGATAAGCTTGAAGCATTCCGTGGCCAGCACCCGCTGGTACTGGCGATTCCGTGTGGTGCGGTGCCGATGGCCAAGGCGCTGGCCAAGGCGCTGGACGGCGATCTGGATGTGGTGCTGGTGCGCAAGCTGCGCGCACCGGGAAACCCCGAGCTTGCCATCGGTTCCATTGACGAGACCGGCTGGACCTATCTTGCAGACTATGCCCACCAGATGGCTGGTCAATCCCATATCGACAACGAAAAGGAGACACAGCTGGAGGTGATGCGGTCACGGCGCGCCCAGTACACGCCGGTGCGTCCACCGCTCGATCCGGCCGGGCGCATTGTCATCGTGGTCGACGATGGCCTTGCCACCGGCTCCACCATGATTGCCGCATTGCACGCAATCCGCGCAAAAAATCCGAAGAAGCTGATCTGCGCGGTACCGGTGTCGCCACCGGACACGCTGCTGAAAGTCGAGCCTTACGCCGACGAGGTGGTATGCCTGCACGCGCCCGAAATGTTCTATGCGGTGGGGCAGTTCTACGCGGATTTTCCGCAGGTCAGCGACGATCAGGTGATGGAGTTGCTGGCGGCTCCGTGAGATGATCGGCGAACCAGGCAGCTGCTATCTGGGCGGCCTGTTCCAGGGTGCCGGGTTCTTCGAACAGGTGGGTGGCACCGGGGATGATGGTCAATTCCTTTTTGCAGTTGAGTTGTGCATAAGCGTCACGGTTCAGCATGATCACGACGTCATCGTAGCCACCGACAATCAGCAACGTCGGCGCTGACACTTTTCTCAATGCCGCGGGACCGGCCAGGTCAGGACGGCCACCACGAGATACCACCGCCGAAATTTCTTCATTCATTTTCGCCGCTGCCTGCAAGGCCGCTGCGGCGCCAGTGCTGGCACCGAAGTAACCGACATTAAGAGCTTGGGTGTCGGGTTCCCGCTTGAGCCACGCAGTTGCCGCAAGCAGGCGCCGAGTGAGCAGGTCGATGTCGAAGCGGGTGTCGTAATTGCTGTCTTCCTCGCGGGTCAGCAGGTCGAACAGCAGAGTGCCGATGCCGGCCTGTTGCAGAATGGAGGCGACATAGTTGTTGCGCGGGCTGAAGCGGCTGCTACCGCTGCCATGGGCGAACAGCACTATGCTGGTTGTACCCTTGGGTAATACCAGTTCGCCTTCCAGCGATGCATGGTCTGCGGGAATGTTGACGAGTTTGCGCACCAGCTTTCTCCCTGTTCAGAATTGGCTAATTGTAGTGCTTCTGCTGCGTTATTTTCTTCCCATGGCAATAGGAATGCGCCTGCGTCCGAATTGTCCTTCAAACTTTGTGAAATGGCCAGCCAGCGAGGTGCCACACTGCGGGCAGGCACCGCTTTCGCTAAGTGTGTAATCCCGGATTGCATGCCAGTCGCGCACGATCAGCGGATGTTGGCATGCGGCGCACAGCGTGGTACCGCCATCGATATCGTGTACGTTGCCGGTGTAGACATGCTGCAACCCGGCGGCGTGGGCAATGCTGCGAGCACGGGTCAGCGTTCCCGGCGGTGTCGGCTGCAGTTCGGTCATCTTGTAGTCCGGATGAAAGGCCGTGAAGTGCAGCGGCACATCCGTTCCCAGTTCCTTTGCAATCCATTCGCACATCCTGCCGATTTCGTGATCGCTGTCGTTGTAGCCGGGAATCAGCAATGTGGTCAGCTCGAACCAGACTCCAGTTTCGTGCTTCAGGTACTTGAGCGTGTCCAGCACCGGCTGCAGGTGCGCGCCGGTGAGTTTGAAGTAAAACTCGTCGGTGAACGCCTTCAGATCGATGTTTGCGGCATCCATCTTGGCGTAGAACTCGCGCCGCGGCTGGTCGTGCATGTAGCCTGCGGTGACGGCAACAGTTTTGATGTCGTATTCGTGGCAGGCATCGGCGACGTCCATCGCATATTCGGCGAAAATCACCGGATCGTTGTAAGTAAAGGCCACGCTTTTACAACCCAATTCCTGTGCGGTGAGTGCGATGGCCTCCGGGCTGGCCTGGTCGGCCAGACGATCGAAATCGCGTGACTTGGAGATATCCCAGTTCTGGCAGAACTTGCAGGCAAGGTTACAGCCGGCCGTGCCGAACGACAGGATGCTGGAACCGGGATAGAAGTGATTGAGCGGCTTTTTCTCGATCGGGTCCACGCAAAATCCGGAACTGCGGCCGTATGTGGTGAGCACCATTTCGTCGTCGATGCGTGCACGCACGAAGCAGGCGCCGCGCTGGCCTTCGTGCAGCTTGCAGTCGCGCGGGCACAAGTCGCACTGGATGCGGCCATCGTCCAGTCTGTGCCAGTATCTGGCCGGATAGCGCTCACTGATTTCGATTGCGTTGTTCATTGCTCTTGTCCGGAAAAGTCCGCCTCACACCATTTGACTACTTCATAGCGCGAGAGTTTTACTCCTTCCGACCAGAAAGCCGGCGACAGGCCGGCCTTGTGTTTCAGGTGCGCCATGAATTCACGCGGTTGCGGCAGCTGTTCCCAGACCTGCGGCAGGAAGGTGCTGCGGTAATGGCCGTACTGGAATATCACGCCGTCTATGCCCGGACGTAGTTGCGCCAGGGCATCGTCCTCATCGTTGACAGTCATGGCGGTTGCCGGCGACAGCAGCGATATTTCTACTTCGGTATAGTCCAGCTCTGCTGCGCGCAGAGCTGGGAAGCGTGGATCGTGCAGGGCGGCAGCCACGGCATTGGCCTTGACGTCTTCGAGCAGCGGGCGATGGGCTTGCAACGTGCCAATACAGCCGCGCAGTTCGCCGTGCTGGGTGAGAGTCACGAAACAGGCGCCATACTCGGACAACCATGGCGCGCTCTCGTCCGCGTTATGCGATACATCCAGTACCCGTGAAATTTCAGCGCGGGCGATCGGCAGCAGGATCTTGCCCTGTTCAGTGTTCATTTCCGGACTCCTCGAATGCGAAAGCGGCATAGCCGACCACGCCGTCGTGCGATCCGGCGGTATCGCCGGAATTGCGCAGGTCGAGCAGGTGTGGGACCAGATGATGCTTGCGTGCGGCGAGAATCAGGCCGTTGATCGGGGTGCCGCCGCAAGCTTGTTCGTGTGACAGCGGCTGCTGTAACTGCAGCACGGCCTGTGCCGTGCTGCGGTCAACTGCCTGGGCCTGTTGATACGGCAGGTAATGTGACAGGTCGGAACTGATGACGATCAGGGTTTCTTCGCCGCCCCATAGCAATTCCAACACCTCGGCTACTTCTTCCGGTGTGGCCATGCCTACCGCCAGCGGCAGCAATTTGAAGTCATTCAGCACGGTCTGCAGGAACGGCAATTGCACTTCCAGTGCGTGCTCCTGCGCATGCGCCTGCGGACTGATCCCGACTTGCGGCAGGTGGGCGATGGCTTGTGCTGCTTCGATGTCCAGCGGTATATCGCCCAGCGGTGTGGCGAATGTCTCCACGCCCGGCAGGGCGAGGCCGCGCACCGCGACGCGATGGGTGGGGCCGAGCAGAACCACGCGGCGGATGTGCGGCGCAACATGTTTCAGCGCGGCGTAGGCGCTGGCGGCGATGGCGCCGGAATAGATATAACCGGCATGCGGCGCAATCAGTGCCTTGGGTGCGACCTCGGCTGGGCGCGCTGCCGCAAGCATGGCGCGCACGTTATTTGCCAATTCAGTGGCTGTACCGGGATAGAACAGGCCGGCGACGGCAGGTTGTCTGGTGGTGGGGTGCATGGCAGCCTCAATTTGTTCAACTTGTTTTTTATATTGAGGTTTGCCGGGCAAAAATCAAGGCTGGATAGCAGGGGAATTTGAGTCAACCATAGCACCATTTCATGCCAGCACCATACCTGGCAGCAGCAAGGTGATGCCATTGGTGACTGGTTTATCGAGCCAAAATTGCCGAGCGGGCCATGTGCGTCGCACTTCGTTATGGAAAGCGGATATTGTTTGACGAGATTCATCTGCTTTGCTATAGTTACGGTCTTCGCTGACGCGGGGTGGAGCAGTCTGGCAGCTCGTCGGGCTCATAACCCGAAGGTCGTAGGTTCAAATCCTGCCCCCGCAACCCAAACAGCTTGTTCTTTAAAAATTTCAAACAACCGACGAGTGTGGGTATGTGCTTTAGGGTGGCCAATTATCCGGGTTTAGGCCTGGGTATTGGCAACTCAAAAAAATAAAGCAGTAACTCACACGAAGTCGAAGATACGATAAGTAAATTCGCTTTGAGTGAGATCGCCTGTCCGAGGAATCGGGCGGGTTTAAAAAGCAGGAATTGAACTGAAGAGTTTGATCCTGGCTCAGATTGAACGCTGGCGGCATGCTTTACACATGCAAGTCGAACGGCAGCATGGGTGCTTGCACCTGATGGCGAGTGGCGAACGGGTGAGTAATGTATCGGAACGTGTCCGGAAGTGGGGGATAACTAGTCGAAAGATTAGCTAATACCGCATATGCCCTGAGGGGGAAAGTGGGGGATCTTCGGACCTCACGCTTTCGGAGTGGCCGATATCAGATTAGCTAGTTGGTGGGGTAAAGGCCTACCAAGGCATCGATCTGTAGCTGGTCTGAGAGGACGACCAGCCACACTGGAACTGAGACACGGTCCAGACTCCTACGGGAGGCAGCAGTGGGGAATTTTGGACAATGGGGGCAACCCTGATCCAGCCATGCCGCGTGAGTGAAGAAGGCCTTCGGGTTGTAAAGCTCTTTCGGCCGGAACGAAATCGCGTACGTGAATAACGTGCGTGGATGACGGTACTGGAAGAAGAAGCACCGGCTAACTACGTGCCAGCAGCCGCGGTAATACGTAGGGTGCGAGCGTTAATCGGAATTACTGGGCGTAAAGCGTGCGCAGGCGGTTTTATAAGCCAGATGTGAAATCCCCGGGCTCAACCTGGGAACTGCATTTGGAACTGTAAGGCTAGAGTACGGCAGAGGGGGGTAGAATTCCACGTGTAGCAGTGAAATGCGTAGATATGTGGAGGAATACCGATGGCGAAGGCAGCCCCCTGGGTCGATACTGACGCTCATGCACGAAAGCGTGGGGAGCAAACAGGATTAGATACCCTGGTAGTCCACGCCCTAA
>CAZMSI010000107.1:0-6580 GCA_964568895.1 uncultured Sideroxydans sp.
GGCGCCGATGCCGAGATAGTCGCCGAACTGCCAGTAGTTCAGGTTGTGGCGCGATTGTTTTTTCGGTTGTGCGAAAGCCGCGGTTTCATAGTGACGGTAGCCACGCCTGGCTAGCAGTTGCTCGATGCGCTGCTGCATGGCATGGCTGGCGTCATCGTCCGGCAGTTGCGGCGGCTGGTGGGCGAACAGCGTATTGGGTTCGATGGTCAGGTGGTAGCAGGAAAGGTGCTGTGGCGCGAATTCCAGTGCCGTACTGACATCCTGTTCTGCCTGTTGCAGGGTTTGGCCCGGCAGACCGTACATCAGGTCGAGGTTGATGTTGTCGAAGTGTTGCTGTGCGATTTGTATGGCACGCTTCGCTTCTGCTGCATCGTGGATGCGTCCCAGCACCTTCAGGTGTTCGTCGTTGAAACTCTGGATGCCCAGCGACAAGCGGTTCACGCCGGCGGCCCGATAGCCGGCGAAGCGTTCTGCTTCTACCGTGCCGGGGTTGGCTTCCAGCGTGATCTCGGCATTGAGGTCCAGCGGCAGCAGCGTGCGCACGGCGGAAAGAATTTTTTCGACCGCTTCTGCTGACAGCAGGCTGGGCGTGCCGCCGCCAATGAATACGGTATAGACAGGCCGTCCCCAGATTTGCGGCAATGCGAGCTCGAGGTCGCGAATCAATGCGGCAACATAGGCCTGTTCCGGTACTGCGCTGCGCACTTCGTGCGAATTGAAATCGCAATACGGGCATTTGCGCAAACACCACGGGATGTGGACGTACAGCGACAGCGGCGGTAGCGCGCGGAAATTTACTGCCTGGGATTTGAGGCCGACGGGCTGCAGCGGCTGGGTGGTCATGCGGACTGCAGGCGTTGCAGCAACACCTGCAGCGCCTTGGCGCGATGGCTGAGTTGCGCCTTTTCATCGTGGCTCAGTTCCGCACTCATTCTGCCCAGCTCAGGCAGCCAGAACAGCGGGTCATAGCCGAAACCACCGTCGCCGCGTTCTTCATGTGCAATTTCGCCGTGCCATTCGCCTTCGGCGATCAGCGGCTGCGGATCGTCGGCCTGATGCACCAGCACCAGCACGCAGTAGTAGTGTGCGCGGCGATCTTCGATGCCCTGCATGGATTGCAGCAGTTTCTCGTTGTTGCGTGCGTCGGATTTCGGGTTGTCGCCGGCAAAGCGTGCCGACTGCACTCCGGGTGCGCCATGCAGCGCTTCCACGCAGATGCCGGAATCGTCGGCCAGCGCAGGCAGGCCTGAGGCGGCACTGACATGGCGTGCCTTGGCCAGCGCATTTTCGACGAAGGTGCAGTGCGGTTCTTCCGCTTCGCCGATACCGAGCTGGGATTGTGTCAGCACTTCGATACCCAGCGGCGCCAGCATGCGCTGGAATTCGCGCAGCTTTCCCGGGTTGTTGGAAGCGATGACCAGTTGCTTCATTGCGCCAGTGCTGTGCGCTGCATCTCGACCAGTTGTTCGATACCGGATTTTGCCAGTTCCAGCAGGGTGTCCATTTCTTCGCGCGTGAAAGCGTGGCCTTCGGCCGTGCCCTGCACCTCGACGAAGTGGCCGTTGCCCAGCATCACCACGTTCATGTCGGTGTCGCAGGCGGAATCTTCATCGTAATCGAGGTCGAGCACCGGCGTGCCTTCATAAATACCGACCGAGATCGCGGCGACGAAATCCTTGAGCGGGTTTTCCTGGACCAGTCCTTTTTCCATCAGGCCGCTCACCGCGTCGTGCAGTGCGACGAAAGCGCCGGTGATGCTGGCGGTGCGCGTGCCACCGTCGGCCTGGATCACGTCGCAGTCGAGCTGGACGGTGCGTTCGCCGAGCTTGCCGAGATCGACTACCGCGCGCAGGCTGCGCCCGATCAGGCGCTGGATTTCCTGGGTGCGGCCGGATTGTTTGCCCCGGGCGGCTTCGCGGTTCATGCGGCTGCCGGTAGAGCGCGGCAGCATGCCGTATTCGGCGGTGACCCAGCCTTCGCCCGAGTTTCTCTTGTGCGGTGGTACTTTTTCGTCGACGCTGGCAGTACAGATCACCTTGGTGTCGCCGCACTCGATCAGTACCGAGCCTTCGGCATGCTTGGTGTATTTGCGGGTGATGCGGATGGTACGTAACTGGTGGGGTTGGCGTTGACTGGGGCGCATGGGGAAATTCCGGTAATTAAAACAGCGCGCATTATACCGCGCTGCAGGGGCGAATCAGCGGTACTCGAGTACCATGCACACCGCTTCCTCGGTGGTATGCGCTTCTTCGCTGTCGCCGATGCGCGTGGCGATCACCGTGGTGTTGTCGGCACTGGCGCCCTCGCGGTAAATCGCTTCGCTCATCAACTGGTCGAGTCCCACTTCCAGTGAAGCATGGGACATGGCGGCGGCTATTTCGCTATCTGCCAGCGGACTCCACAGTCCGTCGCTGCACAGTAGCAGTTCATCGCCCTGGCGCAGGGGCAGCGCGGTGGAACCGGGCTCGGCATAGAACATATCTTCCACACCGCCCAGGCAGTTGGTGATCTTGTTGCGGTCGGGGTGGATTTTGGTTTCCTCCTGGCTGATGACGCCCCAGTCGGCCCATTGTTGCACCATCGAATGATCGTGGGTAAGCGCAGCGATTTCTTTGTCGCGGATCAGGTACAGCCGCGAATCGCCGGCGTGTGCCCACCAGACCTGGCCTTCCTGTACCACCGCGGCGACACAGGTAGTGCCAGGATTGCCGCCGAGCTGGTGATCGCGGGCATATTTGATGATGGTGTGGTGAGCGTTCCCCATTACTTCGCTGAGGAAGACCTCCGGCTTGGGGATGAGCGGCTTGGCAACCTGGGCGAAGGCCTGCATGTAAACGTGGATGGCGGTCTGCGCCGCCACCTCGCCATGCAGGTGCCCGCCCATGCCATCGGCCAGCACGAGCAGCAGTGCCTCATTGCTGTAGGCATAGGCCACGCGATCCTGATTGTATTTTCGGCCGCCGATGCGACTGGCCTGGAAGATGGAAAAATTCATAAAGCGTAATCGTAATATAATGCGCTTCCTTCAGTTGGGTTTTTTATCCTGACTATCATTCTGGGGAATGCAATGATTCACAGTATGACCGGTTTTGCCGCCGGCTCTACGGAGTTTTCCGCCGGTTCGCTGACACTTGACCTGCGCGCGCTGAACCACCGTTATCTCGACGTTCAGATGCGCATGCCGGATGAATTGCGACCGCTGGAACCCGCGCTGCGCGAGGCGATTGCCGCACAATTGACCCGCGGCAAGGTCGAATGCCGTATCGGCTTGTCCATGCGCCATGACGGGGAAAGTCCGGCGCAGCTCAACCAGGTGCTGCTGCAGCAGTTGTCACAATGGAACGACGAGGTGCGCGCGCTGCTGCCCGATGCGCGCGGACTGTCAGTGTCCGAGGTGCTGGGCTGGAACGATGTGCTGGAAAGTGCTGCAGTATCCGGCGACGTCCTGCGCGAGGCGGTGCTGCAATTGTTGCAGCAGGTATTGCAGGAATTTGCTGCGGCGCGCAGTCGCGAAGGTGAAAAGCTGAAAGAGTTCCTGCTGCAGCGTGTGGGGCAGATCGAGGAACTGCGCGTCGCCGTGGCGCCGCACATTCCGGCTGCAATTGCCGCCTACGAGGAAAAGCTGACGATGCGCCTGCGCGAGGCGATGCAGGGCGACGACGAGCGGGTGCGCCAGGAAATCACCCTGTTCGCCAGCAAGATCGATGTCGATGAAGAACTGTCGCGGCTGCAGACCCATCTTGCGGAAATGAGGCGGGTGCTGGACAAGGGCGGTGCGGTGGGCAAACGCCTGGACTTCCTGATGCAGGAACTGCACCGCGAAGCCAACACGCTGGGTTCGAAATCGGTCGATGCCGAAGTGTCGCGAACTGCGATGGAAATGAAAATCCTGATCGAACAGATGCGCGAACAGATCCAGAATATCGAGTAAACCAGGAGCATCGAGTAAACCATGTCCGGAAACCTTTTTATCATCAGCGCGCCCTCGGGCGCAGGCAAGACCAGCCTGGTGAATGCCCTGCTGGAGTCCACTCCCGGCCTCAAACTGTCGGTGTCCTACACCACGCGTGCGCCGCGTCCCGGCGAAGTCGACGGCAGGGAATATCACTTTGTCAGCCGTGAGACTTTCCTCGAAATGGCCAAGCGCGGCGATTTTCTCGAAAGCGCCGAGGTTTACGGCAACCTGTACGGCACTTCGCAATCCTGGATCGAGTCGGAAATCGCCGGCGGACACGACATCCTGCTGGAGATCGACTGGCAGGGTGCGGCGCAGGTACGGAAAATTTTCCCGGGCTGTATCGGTATTTTCATCCTGCCGCCTTCGCTACAGGCGCTGGAAACCAGATTGAAGGGACGCAAGCAGGACAGCGCCGAGGTGATTGCCCAGCGGCTGCAGGCGGCGCGCGACGATATCGCGCATGTGGCTGAATTCGATTATGTTATTATCAACGACAAGCTGGACGAGGCCGTGCAGCAACTCAAGGCCGTCGTCGTTGCCGCCGGGCTGCGTCGCGACAGGCAACTCGCCCGGCATCAGGATTTAATCAACTGAGCATATATTTCAGAGAGGTACACAAATGGCACGTATTACCATCGACGATTGTCTGGACAAGATCCCGAACCGTTTCGAACTGACCCTGGCCGCAGCCTATCGCGCGCGCCAGCTGGCCAACGGCGCCAGCTACCTGGTGGAGGAGAGCAAGGACAAGCCGACCGTGATCGCATTGCGCGAAATCAGCGAAGGCAAGGTCGGCATGGAAATCCTCAACCGGGGACAGGCTTGAAGCTTGACCAGTTCCGGACACGCCGGGCCGGAACGACAACCAGCATATGTCAGACAGCGATCTGCTCCTTGAGGAGGCTGCCACCTACCTGAAAAAAAAGGATGTCGAGCACATCCGGAAGGCGCTCGAATTCAGCCGCCAGGCGCATGAAGGCCAATTACGCAAATCCGGCGAACCTTACGTCACCCATCCCATCTCGGTAGCACGCATACTCACCCCGTTGCATCTGGACGCGCAGGCGCTGATGGCTGCGTTGCTGCACGACGTGCTGGAAGACACCGGCACCAGCAAGGAGATGGTCGAGGAAAAATTCAGCAAGCCGGTGGCCGAACTGGTCGACGGACTCTCCAAGCTCAACAAGATCGAATTCGAAACCAAGGAAGACGCGCAGGCGGAGAATTTCCGCAAGATGCTGCTGGCAATGACGCGCGACGTGCGCGTGATCCTGATCAAACTGGCCGACCGTCTGCACAACATGCGCACGCTGAATGTGATGACGCGCGGCAAGGGCAAGCGCATCGCGCGCGAGACCATGGAGATCTATGCGCCGATTGCCAACCGGCTCGGTCTTAACACCATCTTCCAGGAGCTGGAAGACCTCAGCTTCAAATACCTTTACCCCAACCGCTACTCGGTGTTGTCCAAGGCGCTCAAGGTGGCGCGCGGAAACCGGCGCGAAGTGGTGGGCAAGATCCTCGAGGCGATCACCCAGCGCTTGCAGGAGAACCACATCGACGCCCAGGTACATGGACGTGAAAAACACCTGTACGGTATCTACCGCAAGATGAAGGCGAAGTCGCTGGAGTTTGCCGAGGTGCTCGACATCTACGGCTTCCGCGTGCTGGTGGAAAAGCCGTCCGACTGCTATCTCGCACTGGGCGTGCTGCACGGCCTGTACAAGCCGATTCCCGGCAAGTTCAAGGACTACATCGCGATTCCCAAGGCCAACGGCTACCAGTCGCTGCACACCACGCTGTTCGGCCCCTACGGCACGCCGATCGAGGTGCAGATCCGCACTGCCGAGATGCACAAGATTGCCGAGGCCGGCGTGGCGTCGCACTGGCTGTACAAGACCGATCAGACGCCGATCACCGAACTGCACCAGAAGACCCACCAGTGGCTGCAGAACCTGCTGGAAAGCCTGTCGCAGAGCGGCGACTCGGTCGAATTCCTCGAACACCTCAAGGTCGACCTGTTCCCCGACGAGGTTTACGTGTTCACGCCCAAAGGCAAAATACTCGCGTTGCCGCGAGGCGCCACGGCAGTGGATTTCGCCTACAGCGTGCACACCGACATCGGCAACCGCTGCGTGGCAGCCAAGGTCAACTTCGAGTTGGTGCCGCTACGCACCCCGCTGCGCAACGGCGACCGCGTCGAGATCATCACCGCGCCGCACGCCAACCCGAACCCGGCCTGGCTTGGTTTCGTCGAAACCGGTAAGGCGCGCACCCAGATCCGCCACTTCCTGAAGACCATGCATTTCCATGAGTCGGCCACGCTGGGCGAACGCCTGCTCAACCAGACGCTATCCTCGTTCGGCCTCAAGGCCAAGGACATCGACGATGCGCGCTGGGAAAAACTGCTGAAGGACACCGGCGCCAAATCGCGTGACGAGATTCTCGCTGACATCGGCCTTGGCCGCCGCCTCAATATCGTGATCGCGCACCAGCTTGCGCGGGTCGGCGAAGAGGGGGCGGAAGAACAGGCCGGTGCGCCGTTTACCATCCTCGGCACCGAAGGCATGGCAGTGCAGTTCGGCAAATGCTGCATGCCGATTCCCGGCGACCCGATCATCG
>CAZMSI010000108.1:0-6555 GCA_964568895.1 uncultured Sideroxydans sp.
TGCAGGGCAATGCTGGCACCCGCGGCATGCAGCCGGCGGCTGATTGCCGCGCCCACGCGCTTCGCCCCGCCGGTCACCAGCACGACTTTGCCTTGCATCCCGCTCTCCACTAAACTGTCATCCTGCAATTTACCACAGCAACCATGTCCTCTCTACCGCCTCCATCCCCGGAAGCACTTGCCCACAGCGCCCGCTTGCGCGAGCTGATCCTGCGCGACATCGAAATGCAGGGCGGCTGGGTTCCATTCTCGCGCTACATGGAACTGGCGCTGTACGCACCGGGTCTGGGCTATTACACCGCCGGCGCGCGCAAGTTCGGCAGCGCGGGCGATTTTGTCACCGCGCCGGAAATCTCGCCACTGTTCGGCCGCACGCTGGCACGTCAGGCAGCCGAAATCATGGCGCACAGCACCCCGCAAATGCTTGAACTGGGTGCAGGCAGCGGCCGTCTGGCCGTCGATATGCTGCTGGAACTGGAACAGCTGAACAGCCTGCCCGAGCGTTATTCCATCCTTGAAGTCAGCGCCGACCTGCGCGAACGCCAACAGGCCTTGCTGCAGGCGCGCGCGCCGCATCTCGCCGGCCGGGTAAACTGGCTGGAGGAACTGCCGGACAGTATCGATGGCGTGGTGATCGGCAACGAAGTGCTGGATGCGCTGCCGGTGCATGTGGTGCACTGGGGCGAGGAAGAAATTTTCGAGCGCGGCGTGAGCGGCAACGCCGGCAGCTTCGAATGGCAGGACCGACTGGTGGAAAACGATGCACTGTTGCAGATCGCACAACAGATCGCCATGCCGGAAGGCAGTATCAGCGAAATATCGCTCACCGCGCGCGGCCTGACCGGCAGCCTGTGCCAGCGCCTGGGTCAGGGCGCGCTGCTGCTGATCGACTACGGCTTTGGCGAACGCGAGTATTACCACCCGCAACGCACGCAGGGCACGCTGATGTGCCACTACCGCCACCATGCGCACGACGATCCATTCTTCCTCGCCGGCCTGCAGGACATCACCGCCCACGTCGATTTCACCGCCGTCGCCGAAAGCGCAATCAACAGCGGCGCGCGGCTGCTGGGCTATACCTCGCAGGCGCACTTCCTGCTGAATGGCGGCATCACCGGCCTGCTGCAGGAAGTATCGCCGGAAAATCCGCGCGACTATCTGCCGCTTTCGATGCAGGTGCAGAAGCTGACCAGCCCGGCGGAAATGGGCGAACTGTTCAAGGTAATTGCACTCGGCAAGGGTCTTGAGGAGCGCTTGTCCGGCTTCGCGAACGGCGACCTGTCGCGCTATTTGTGATCGTGTCCCGGCCCGCTGACCGAGACATGCCGCGCCTCCACAGTTTTCCGCCGGTAAGCAGCACTGACGCAAGCGTGCTGATCCTGGGCAGTATGCCCGGCAAAAAATCGCTGCAGCAAAACCAGTACTACGCCCACCCGTCGAATGCGTTCTGGAAAATCATGGGCGAACTGGTCGGCGCGCATCCGCAACTGCCGTACCGGCAACGGCTGGATATCCTGAGACAGTCCGGTATTGCGCTATGGGACGTGCTTGCCTCATGCGAGCGCGCCAGCAGCCTGGACGCGCACATCCGCAACGAATCCGCGAACGACTTTGCGTCATTCTTCGCGCAGCACCCGCGGATCACCCGGGTATTTTTCAACGGCAGTAAAGCGGAACAGTGCTTCAGGAAGTATGTTGAGGGCAGGCAGAACTTGCCGGTACTGGAATTCCAGCGGCTACCCTCGACCAGCCCGGCGCATGCCGGTATGCGCTATGCGGACAAACTGGAGGCGTGGCGAATCATCCGGCAGCGCTAGTTACGCTATTTGCTTTTCGTCGCCCTGGTCTGACGCCGTTCGTTCTGTACATACTGGCCAATCTCTTTGGGCGTCAACTCGCCGTTATGATTGGCATCCATCTGATCATAATGTGCATATACGCCAGGGAAGGCCTTGGCTTCTTCCTTGGACAACGCGCCATTGCCGTCCTTGTCGGCCTGCTTGAAGCGATCAAGGGCACGTTTGCGCTGTGCATTCACGAAACCCAGAATTTCTTTTTTGCTTAGCTGTCCGTCGTGGTTGGCATCCATCAGCGCAAAACGCAACGCAACGCCGGGTGCATTTTTTTCCGCTTCGGCCATCGACATTTGTCCGTCGTGGTTGGTATCGGCACGCTTGAAGTTATCTTCGAATGTGTTTTTCTGTTTGCCGTTCGTCGACTCTGCTGCTACCGCCACACCGGACAGTAGCGCCAGCACTACAAACCAGACCAACTTGTTCATGCCTCATCCTCCCGTTGCGTGATGTTTGACGACATGTTCAACCGCCGCCACGCGCGCATGACGCACGCGCTCAGCAATTGTAACGCCATCTACCGCCTGTCGCGCGATTTCGCCGGCATTCACCGCCTGCGCAGCGCGCAACGCCTGCAGCAGATAATCCGCCTGCGGGTAGGTATCATGCTCGTGGCCGGTGCGGCCGCGTGCATCCGCCGCACATGCCTGCAGCAACTGCTCGAAGCGCTGTGGCCGGCGCCACGCATCGCAATCATGCAGCAGGCGCACGATGGTGTCGGCACGTAACTGTTTCGCGCGATGCACATTGCCGTGATAGCGCGCGACCAGCAGTCCCAGGTCGCAGCACTCACCCGGCACACGCAGGCGCTGGCACACGCCTTTCAGCAAATCCACGCTGCGCGCTTCGTGGCCGATATGACGCGGCAGTATGTCGGGCGGTGTCGTACCCTTGCCCAGATCGTGGGTCAGCGCGGCAAAACGTACCTCCAGCGTAGCGCCTGCATCCGCTGCCGCATCCAGCACCAGCATGGTGTGCAAACCGCAATCAATCTCCGGATGGTATTGCGCCGGTTGCGGCACGCCGAACAGCGCATCCACTTCCGGCAGTATTTTGTGCAGCGCTCCACATGCTCTTAGCGTGGTAAAAAAACGCGATGGCTTTTCTTCCATCATGCCGCGCGCGAGTTCCTGCCATACCCGTTCCGCCACCAGCGCATCGACCTCGCCATTGTCGACCATGGCGCGCATCAGCGCCAGCGTCTCCGGCGCAATGGTAAAACCGAAGCGCGCCACGAAGCGCGCCGCGCGCAGGATACGTACCGGGTCTTCGGCAAATGCTTCGCTGACGTGGCGCAGTATGCCCGCCTTGAGATCGTCCATGCCACCGTAGGGATCGATCAGCTTGCCCGCATCGTCCTGAGCCATGGCGTTGACGGTGAAATCGCGGCGCAGCAAATCCTGCTCCAGCGTCACATCCGGCGCGGCATACACGCTGAACCCCTTGTAACCACGCGCGGTCTTGCGCTCGGTGCGCGCCAGCGCATATTCCTCGTGCGTGTCCGGATGCAGGAACACCGGGAAATCCTTGCCCACCGGCCTGAAGCCGCGCGCTGCCATTTCCTCGGGCGTGCCGCCCACCACCACCCAGTCGGTATCCTGTACCGGCAGGCCGAGCAGTGCGTCGCGCACCGCACCACCCACGCGATAGATTTTCATCTCATTTGGCATCGACATCTTTTGGCGCGATCACACCCAGCCGCTGCTTGAGCGACTCAACAGGCTGTCCGAACAGTTTTGCGTAGTACACGGTATTACTCATCACTTTCCTGACGTAATGACGCGTTTCGTCGAATGGGATGGTTTCAACATAAATCGCTCCCTCCAGCGGCTTGTCACCGCGCCATTGCCGCGCCCGGCTTGGCCCGGCGTTATAGGCAGTGGAAGCCAGTACGGCATTGTTGTCGAATCGCGATAATACCGTTTTCAGATAATACGTGCCGAGCCTGAGATTGGTCTCCAGTTGGTGTATCAACGCATGCCGGTAATCCTTTATACCCAGTTTGCGCGCGACCCAGCGCGCAGTCGCCGGCATGATCTGCATCAAACCAGCCGCGCCAACACCGGATTTGGCCTGGGTAGCGAAACGACTTTCCTGGCGCATCAGGCCGTATACCCACGCCTCGTCCAGATCATTCTCACGGATGTGCGGTTCCAGTTCGGCACGGTAGGGCGCAAGGTAGCGCAGATTGAAATCGTGCAACTGCACGGTGCGCTCCGCGGTGCCGATGGCACGGTCGTATATGCCGTGGCGGCGCGCCACCTCGGCTGCTGCCAGCAAATGTTTGTCGTCCAGATTGCGTACTGCCCATGACCATTCCGCACGGGCATCGGTGCGCAAGTCCATGCGGTACAGTGCCATTGCACGCTGAATGCCGGGCATCGCCTCGATTTGCGCAATTTCCTTTTCACCCGGCAGGTAATCGGCGGACGCCATGGCCGCACCTGGCACCGATCCCAGTTCCTCGGCGGCCAACTGTCCGTAGAAGCTGTATTCACCGCTCAACGCGACGAACAACGCCCTGGCTTTTGTCTTGTATCCCCGCGCCTGCAATGCGCGCGCCCTCCAGTAGCGCCACGCTGCCCTGTGCCGCTGTTGCGGCTGCATGGCATCTATGCCGCGCAGCACTTCATGCCAGTCCAGCGCACGCAATGCCGCACGCACGCGCCATGCCTTTTGTTGCGGGTTGAGCGGTTCATCGGCCGCCCTGCGATACCATGCCAGCGCATGCGGATCGTGGTCGCGCGCTGCCTCGTAGCCCAGCCAGGCGTAAAAATAATGCTGCTCTGCTACCGGAAAATAGCCGGCGATCCGGCGCCAGCGCCGGTACGCCAGGTCCGGCAACTGCAGCGCCAGCCGTTGTAGCGCAAACAGTGCCACCGCGCGCTGCCCCTGACTCGCTTTTTTCAGGTGCGCCCGGTACAGGTAGCGTTCCGGATCGTTATAGGCGCGCTGCAATGACACGGCGCTCGGTGCCTCCTGTTTCGGCAATTTCCCGGCAAGCTGTTTGGCCAGCGACACATTGCCCGCTTCCAGCGTCAGGCGCAGGCGCTGCCACACGTCCTGTTCGCTGATGATTCCCGCCGCACTGGCGGCATCGAACAGCGCACCGCAACTCTGGGGCTGGGCATCGCCGCTGAACCACAGTTTGCGCGCTGCGCGCAGCGCCTCCTGCGGCCGGGTGCGACGGCTCGACTGCAGCGCATAGCAGGCCAGCTCGGTGTTGCCGTTTTCCAGCAGCGGATACTCGCTGTCGAAGGTATCCCATTGCTGGTTTTCGCCCAGTTGCTTCAGCCATTCGCCGCGCAATTTGTCGATCAGCGGCGTATCTTCCGGGCGCGCCAGGAATTTCCGGATCGCAGCCGGGTCGCTGGTTTCCAGGTTGAGCTTGAGTTGGTAATAGGTAAGGTAGGGTTCCAGCGGGGACTGCCGGAAGCTCCTGGCCAGACGCTGCAGTTGTGCTGCGTCGCCGCTGCGAAAGGCATCGCGCGCTGCAATAAAATCATCGTCGCTCGCTGCGGCAAACGCGCCTGCGGCGGCAAACAGCAGCCACGCCAACAACAAAAATTTCATCAAAATTCCGCCAAAATCCGGTGCTGCACAGCATATCACTCCCGGCCATTTGCCATAACCGCACTGCCGTGTCAGTCGCGTTGGGCGCGCAGCACCTTGTAAAGTTCCAGCCAGACCACGCCCGCCGTTGCCGCACCCATAGCTACCAGCCACTGCCCGCCACCCAGCGGTGCGAAACGGAACAGGGACGCGGCCGCGGGCAGGTACAGCACCAGCGCCAGGGCGGCCAGTGTACCCGCCACCACCAGCCACAGTGCGGGGTTGGGCGTGCGCAGCGTGGCGAGCACGCTACGCGTATGCGAACGGTTGGTCAGGATCATGCCGAGGTTGCCCAGCACCAGGGTAGTGAACGCCTGTGCACGCGCGCCGTCCACTGCGCCTCCATGGTTCAGCACAACGAAATAGACTACCCACCCTGCCAACAGCACGGTCGCGCCCTGCAGCAGGCTGAGCAGCAGCGCCCGGGTCCCGAACAGCCGCTGTGCGGGATTGCGCGGCGGGCGGCGCATCACATTGCCGTGTTCGCCTTCCACCTCGAACACGATGGAGCACGCCGGACCGATGACGAATTCCATGAATACCACGTGCGCCGGAAACAGCATCAGCGGCAGCCCGAACAGCAGCGGCAGTATCGACATCCCGGCGATCGGCACATGCACCGCCAGCAGATAACTCATCGCATGCCTGATGTTGTCGTAGATGCGGCGCCCCAGACGCACGGTGTGCACAATGGAGGCAAAATCGTCATCCAGCAACACCAGCGCCGCCGCCTCGCGCGCCACGTCGGTGCCGCGCCCGCCCATGGCGATGCCGATATGCGCGGCGCGCAGCGCGGGTGCGTCGTTGACGCCGTCGCCGGTCATCGCCACCACCTCGCCGGCGGCGCGTAGCGCCTGCACCAGGCGCAGTTTCTGCTCCGGCACCACACGCGCATAGATGTTCACCTCGCGCAGTCGCAGTGCCAACTGCTCATCCGACAGCGTGTCGAGTTCGCTGCCGGTAATCACGCCGCCGGGCGAGTCCAACCCGACGTTCGGCACGGCCCGTGTGGTCTCGGCGCTGGTGAGCCTGCCCGGTCCGCCCGCACCGGAGGTCGCCGACATGATCGCGCGGGGGGCGGCCTGGGTGGC
>CAZMSI010000109.1:0-6515 GCA_964568895.1 uncultured Sideroxydans sp.
TACTGTTTTATCGACGATTGTCGGTATTCTCAATACGGCGGCGGCTGGTGCGATGAAGCTGCTGACCCGTTATCTGGCGCGTGAAATTTATTTCAGCATTGCCATGGTGTTCAGTGCGCTGGTGATGCTGTTTGCCTTTCTCGATCTGATTCATGAGCTGAATGTGATGGGGCATGGTGACTACAGTCTGCGCTATGTGATGCTGTTCGTGCTGTTGACGGTGCCGGGGCATATCTATGAGTTGTTTCCGGTGGCAGTTCTGATCGGCACCATTTTCGCACTGGTGCAGATGGCAACCAATTCAGAGCTGACGATTTATCGCAGTTCGGGCGCTTCGCTCAGGCAAATGATATTCGCACTGCTTAAAATCGGCCTGCCGCTGGTGCTACTGAGTTTCGTGTGCGGCGAATTCCTTGCTCCGCCCAGCGAGCGTCTGGCGCAGGAGCTGCGTCTCAAGGAACAGCATGCCGAGGTGTCGCTCAAGGAGTTCCGTTCGGGCATATGGGTGAAAGATGGCCGCAACTTCATCAATGTGAAGGACATGATGCCGGACACATCGCTGCTGAATGTCAATATTTACGGGTTCGACAACAACTATCATCTGCGCACGATTACCGCTGCCAAGCGTGCGAGCTATATCGACAAGAACCGCTGGCAGCTTGAGGGGGTGACCCAGACGCGCTTCGATGCGCAGGGGGATGAGGTCAGTAGCCAGCCGGAAATGGAGTGGGACTCCTCGCTCAATCCGGATATTTTGAGTGTGTTGCTGGTTGTGCCGGAACAGATGTCTGCCTGGAATCTGTACCAGTATGTCAAGCACTTGCGCGAGAATCACCAGAAAACGACGCGTTATGAGATCGCCATGTGGAACAAACTGGTGTATCCGTTTGCGGTGCTGATCATGATGTTGCTGGCATTGCCGTTTGCTGCCCATCACCGGCGCGAGGGCGGCATCAGCGCCAAGGTGTTCGTCGGCATTGCGTTGGGGCTGACTTTCCACTTTATTGGCCGACTGTTTGCCAATCTGGGGGCGCTTAACGATTGGCAGCCATTGCTGAGTGCTACCGCAATGTCGTGGTTGTTTTTGCTGCTGGCGGCCGGCATGCTGTGGAAGACCGAGCGGCGGTGAAGTGGAGTAAGCAGGGATGGGCGGTTTCACCGCCCAACTCGCACTATTTCCATGCAGCTTTGCTGCATGGAAAATTGCCTGCCTTTGGTGCTAACTATAATTTCATGCAAGTTCGTGGTATGGAAGAGCCGAGCTATTAATCCGCCGGTGCGGCGACCGGAGTCCGCGCTTTTTCAGCTTCCTGTTCGCGTATCATGCGCTTGACCTGCTCGCGGGTTGCCAGTGGAACCTTGTTGAATGCCTTGTATTTCTGGCGCGCGCGTTCGCGCTGCTCCGGTGTCAGTGTGCTCCATCTGAGCAGGCGTTTATGCAGCCGTGCCTGTTGTTGCGGAGTAAGCTTCCGGTATTTCCTGGATATTTTCAGTAATAGTTCCTGCTCTGCCTCGGGTAGGGTATTCCACTGCGCGGACAATGGAGACAAGGCCTTCTGCTGGGCCGGGGTAAGACTGTTCCATGGCTGCGCTGTGGCCAGCGCCGGCAGGCATAGCGAAATGGCGATGCCGAAAGCGGCCATGTGCTGGAGCGTTCGCATGATGGTCAATCCAGGTAAACCTGCAGGGGCAAGTCGTCGGTCAGAATGGCAATGTCCACATCGCTGGTATCGTTATTTGAAGTCATTTGCCAATAAGCAATGCCGGAAACGATGCATGCCACCAACAGCAATCCCGCCACCCACAGGTACGGCTTATGGCGTATGCCCACGGTATGCCAGTGCGCGTGTTTGCCGTGTCCAGAAAAAGCCAGCGCATGCGCGTGACGCGTGGCATGGCGTTCCAGCGCCTGGGTACGGGTTTTGTGCAGCCGGGCGAGCGTAGCCTCGTCGAGTTGTGAGGTGGAGCGGTTGAGCAATTGGCGCACTTGCTCCAGATTTAATTGCCGGTTCATGACAGGGTGACTCCTTTGGTCTTTAGTGCAGCAGCGAGGGCGTGGGTTGCCCGGGAGCAATGGGTTTTGACACTACCCTCGGAGCAGCCCATGATCGCTGCGGTCTCCGCAGTGTCCATATTTTCCCAGTAACGCAGCAGGAAGGCTTCGCGTTGACGTTTCGGTAGTTCCATTAAAGCTTCTTCAATCAGGGAGATGAGCTGGGATTGTTGCAGGACGGCATCCGGCGGGGGATAGTGGCCGGCATTGCCCTCGCTCTGCAGGCTGTCCAGCGGGTCGTGGTCACCTTCCTCATGCTGCGGGATCAGCGACGACATGAGGGTGGTCCAGGTAGAACGCACCTTTTGCCGCCGGTAGTAGTCGCGTATGGCGTTCTGCAGGATGCGCTGGAACAGCATGGGGTATTCCTCCACCACATGGTCGCCGTATTTTTCGGCGAGCTTGAACATGGCGTCCTGCACGATGTCCTGCGCCATGTGCCCGTCTTTTACCGCGAATAATGCCTGCTTGTAAGCGCGGCGCTCGATTTCAGCGAGAAAGCGGGAAAGTTCGTCGTGGCTGGCCAGTTTATGTTGCTCCTGAGATACCGGGACGGAATATTAACAAAATTTAGGGAACCTCAAGTCAAGTCCCTCATGAGCCGCGTTGCGGACAAAAACGGGTGATCACAAGGCGCGCGACGCAGGTAGCGGCTGCGACACGTTACTGGCGAAGCCAGCCGTTTGCGGGAGCAGCCGCCTGCTGCCATTCCCGCACTAGCCGCTTCGCGCACCGTGTCATGGCAGCAGTTAGTCTACGATGCCAAGGAGCGCAACACTGCGAGCGCCCGTTGTTGTCGCAACCCTTCGGGCACGCGATTTTTCGGGCGGTCTGCGGCGTCAGGCTCCTGGCGAAGGGGCGGTCGCGACACGTTACTGCGCAGCAGCCGATTGCGGGAGCGACCGCGGGCGACCATTCCCGCACCAGCCGCTTCGCGCACCGTGTCATGGTCGCCACCCTTCGCGTCGTTGCCTTAACTTGCATATAGCTCCGCCGACACGTTGCCGCGTAGCGGCCGATTGCGAGAGGCGGAGTATAGGCGGCATTCCCGCACCAGCGGCTTACGCCCACCGTGTCATGCCGTCTACCCCGAAAAACCGTGTGCATGGCCATGCGGGACTTGACTAGAGGTTCCTTGGCGTCAGGAAAAGGTGCCGGAAATGCTGTTTCCGCGTTGTTCCGGGGGTTGACCAAAAGCCGCCCAGCCTATATCTTGCGCTGTTCTCTAATCGTTGTTTGTTAAGGTAGTTAGCCATGGAACTGACGGGCGCGGAAATAGCCATCAGGTGTTTGCAGGAAGAGGGAGTCGAGTACGTGTTCGGCTATCCGGGCGGTGCGGTGCTGTTCATTTACGATGCGCTGTTCAACCAGGACAAGATCAAGCACATCCTGGTGCGCCACGAGCAGGGTGCGGTACATGCCGCGGACGGTTATGCGCGCTCCACCGAAAAAGTGGGCGTGGCGCTGGTGACATCCGGTCCCGGTGCGACCAATGCGGTCACCGGCATTGCCACTGCTTATATGGATTCCATCCCGCTGGTGATCATCAGCGGCCAGGTTCCGACCGGCTTCATTGGTGAGGACGCTTTCCAGGAAGTGGATACCGTCGGCATCACGCGTCCCTGCGTCAAGCATAATTTCCTGGTCAAGGACGTCAACGAACTGGCTTCCACCATCAAGAAGGCATTCCATCTGGCGAAGAGCGGCCGTCCCGGCCCGGTGCTGGTGGATATTCCCAAGGATATATCGAACCAGAAGGCAGAGTTTGTTTACCCGTCTTCCGTGGACATCCGCTCCTACCATCCGGCGCAGCACGGTGATATAGGCCAACTCAAGCAGGCGGCGCAATTATTGCTGGGAGCCAGACGCCCGATGATTTATACCGGCGGCGGAGTGGTGCTGTCCGGCGCATCCAGGCAACTGGTCGACTTGGCGCACCTGCTGGGCTTCCCCCTTACCAGCACACTGATGGGACTGGGCGGCTATCCGGCTTCCGACAAGCAGTTCCTCGGCATGTTGGGCATGCACGGCACCTACGAAGCCAACCTGGCGATGCAGAATTGTGACGTGCTGCTGGCCATTGGCGCGCGCTTCGACGACCGCGTGATTGGCAACGTCGAGCATTTCGGCCAAGTGCCGCGCAAGATCATCCACATCGACATCGATCCGTCCTCCATCGCCAAGCGGGTGAAGGTGGACGTGCCCATTGTCGGTGATGTGGCGCACGTGCTGGGTGATTTGCTGGCCGTCCTGCACAGCAGCAAGCAGCAGCCGGACCAGGCCGCGCTGGCAGAATGGTGGCAGCAGATCGACGAATGGCGCGGCCTGAATTGCCTGCGCTACAAGAATTCGGACGAGGTGATCAAGCCGCAGTACGTGATCGAGATGCTGCACAAGATTACCGGTGGAGATGCTTTCGTGACTCCGGACGTGGGTCAGCACCTGTTGTGGGCCGCGCCGTATTACGGTTTAAATCAGCCGCGCCGCTGGATCAATTCGGGCGGGCTGGGCACCATGGGCTTCGGGCTGCCTGCCGCGATGGGCGTGCAACTGGCGCATCCCGGCGCTGCCGTGGCCTGCGTGACCGGCGAGGGCAGCATCCAGATGAACATCCAGGAGTTGTCGACATGCAAACAATTTCGCCTGCCGATCAAGATTGTCGCGCTGAATAATCGCTACCTCGGTATGGTCCGCCAGTGGCAGGAGTTCTTCCATGGCAACCGCTATTCCGAATCGTACATGGATGCGCTGCCGGACTTCGTCAAGCTGGCCGAGGCCTACGGCCACATCGGCATGCGTATCGAAAAACCGTCCGACGTCGAGCCGGCACTGAAGGAAGCGTTCGCGCGCAAGGATGACCTGGTGTTTCTCGACTTCAAGACCGACCAGACCGAGAACGTGTTCCCCATGGTGCCTGGTGGCAAGGGTCTGTCTGAAGTGATCCTGGCGGAGGATCTGTGATGAGACACATCATTTCCCTGCTGATGGAAAACGAGGCCGGTGCGCTGTCGCGCGTATCTGGTCTGTTCTCGGCGCGCGGTTACAACATCGAGTCGCTCACCGTGGCGCCAACCGAAGATCCGACCATGTCGCGCATGACCATTGTTACCAGCGGTTCCGATGACGTAATTGAACAGATCAACAAGCAGCTCAACAAGCTGGTCGAGGTGGTGGCGGTGATGGACATGAACGAGGGCGACCATCTGGAGCGTGAGCTGATGCTGGTCAAGGTGCGCGCAGAGGGCTCGGCGCGCGAGGAGATGAAACGCATGGCCGATATCTTCCGCGGCCGCATCATCGACGTCACCGACGATGCCTACACCATAGAGCTGACCGGCACCGGCTCCAAGCTGGACAGTTTCCTGCAGGCCATCGACGGCGACCTGATCATGGAAACCGTGCGTACCGGCGCCAGCGGCATCGGGCGCGGCGACCGTATTCTCAAGCTTTAGGATTTTTGAATTTTTACTGAAGAGGGCAACATGAAAGTTTATTACGACAAAGACGCAGACCTTTCCCTGATCAAGGGCAAACAGGTGACCATCGAGGGATATGGTTCGCAGGGCCATGCCCATGCCCAGAACCTGAAGGATTCCGGCGTGAACGTGACCGTCGGCCTGCGCAAGGGTGGTGCTTCCTGGGCCAAGGCAGAGGCGGCTGGCCACAAGGTCGCCGAGATTGCCGATGCAGTAAAGGGTGCGGATGTGGTGATGATGTTGCTGCCGGACGAAACCATGCCGCAGGTGTACCAGGCCGATGTGGCGAAGAACCTGAAATCCGGCGCCGCACTGGCGTTTGCCCACGGTTTCAATATCCATTACAACCAGATCGTGCCGCCGGCCGATGTGGACGTGATCATGATCGCGCCCAAGGGTCCGGGCCATACCGTGCGTTCCGAATACCTGAAGGGCGGTGGCGTGCCGACGCTGATTGCGGTGCACCAGGACAACAGCGGCAAGGCCAAGGACGTGGCGCTATCGTATGCAGCCGCCAACGGCGGCACCAAGGGCGGCGTGATCGAGACCAACTTCCGCGAAGAGACCGAGACCGACCTGTTCGGCGAGCAGGCAGTGCTGTGCGGCGGCGCGGTGGAGCTGGTCAAGGCCGGTTTCGAGACGCTGACCGAGGCGGGCTATGCGCCGGAGATGGCCTATTTCGAGTGCCTGCACGAACTGAAGCTGATCGTCGACCTGATGTATGAAGGCGGCATTGCCAACATGAACTACTCGATCTCCAACAATGCAGAGTACGGCGAATACGTCACCGGCCCGCGCGTGATTGCCGATCAGGCCCGTGCTGCGATGAAGGAGTGCCTGGCCAACATCCAGAACGGCTCCTACGCCAAGCAGTTCATTCTGGAAGGTCGCACTAATTACCCGGAGATGACTGCGCGCCGCCGTCTGAATGCCGAACACCAGATCGAGCAGGTCGGCGGCAAATTGCGTGAGATGATGCCGTGGAT
>CAZMSI010000110.1:0-6452 GCA_964568895.1 uncultured Sideroxydans sp.
TGCCGTCTATTACCTCCATGGGGTATGCCCGTATACCCCACAAGGGTTATATGGAAATACGCCCAGCGTGGTTTATTCACGTGCCACCAGCACCGGAATGTCCGCCAGCCCCAAAACTTTCTGGGTGGTGCCGCCGAACGGGGTGTGTATCACGTTGCTTTCGCCATGCCTGCCGACGACGATCAGGTCGGCGGCCAGCGTTTTTGCCTCGGCCAGGATCTGTTCAAATGGCTTGCCTGCGAGAATATGGCTCGTGGCATGCACTCCGGTTACATCTGCGATGGCGAGAGCACGGTTCAAGGTGTCTTGTGCCTGTGCGCGCAGTTCGGGCGTGTCGTGGCTGGCCACGCTCACCAGGGTGAGCGGCAATGCGCACTGGGCAGCGACTTTTGCTGCAACATGGGCGACATGTTCCGCGTTTGGCGAAGAGTCGACCGCCGCCAGTATTCCATGCGACCACATCTGTGCCGCGCGCGGCACGAACAGTACACTGCATGGCGCGTGTCCAACCACCTTGCTGGTCATTTCGCCGATCAGCAGGTTGGACAGGAAGCTGCGCTTGCCGCGACGGCGGATGACGATCAGGTCGGCCTGGCGTTCGGTGGCCTCCTGCACAATTTCCCGGTACGGTTCCTCACCGCGCCGCGCGCTGATTTCGAGCTGCAAGCCGGCAGCCTTGGCGGCATCGTCCAGCATGTGTATTTTGGCGGCGGCTTCGCGTTCGGTGTGCTCCACGAGCTGTGGGGCAATGACTTCGTATTCCGGATTGCTCACTACCGGCAGTACGGCCGATAACGACATATTGTATTTCTGAGCCATGCCAAAGGCGAGCCGTTCGGCACCGGCGTCAAATTCGGTGTGCTCGGTGGCCAGCAGAATGCGTTCGAAAGGGCGGTTCATGGTTTTCCCCTTAATGTCCGAACACGCCGGAGGCCGACAACACCAGCACGGCGATTTCCAGCACGCAGATCACGATATAGGTAGTGTTTTTCGCCTTGGCGTAGGCCGGTATGATCGCGGCGATGCAGGCGATGGAGCAGCCGGACAGGATGGCGATGCCGAGTTGGCTGGCCATATCGCCCTTGTTCATCATGAACAGCCAGCTCCAGCCGGTCGGGGTGCCGGTTGCCTTGAGGTATTCGGCCGTGGACAGGCCCCACAGGTGCGGCAGCTTGTCCAGCGGGACATATGACGGTAGCCAGCCCAGCATGTAGGCGACGAAGGTGACGATCAGCGCGATGAAGCCGGCGATCGTGCTCCAGTGCAGCACTGCGGCATAGGTCAGTTGTTCGGAAGCGCTCTGGCGGTTGGGTTCCATGTTTATCTCCTTAAATCCACCAGCCCATTCCCTTGAGCAGGGTGCGGACGCCGGCAAACAGCAGGATGGCGATGACCATGTTGCGGATCACCGAAGCCTTGAGTATGGTCAGCAGGTGTGCGCCGATGCGCGCGCCCATCATCATGCCGATCACCGAGGGTACGGCAATGATCGGCAGGATCGCGCCGTTGTCGAGGTAATACCAGGTGGCGGATGAACTGGCCATCGCCAGGATCATGCTGGAAGTGCCGGCTGCCACCTTGAGCGGTACGCCCATCAGCAGGTTCAGCCCCGGCACATTGGCCCAGCCGGCGCCGACCCCGAACAGGCCGCCGAGGAAACCGATGATCAGGAACAGCACCAATCCCATCGGCGTACGGTGGACGTGCCAGGGAATGTCCTTGCCCGAGATCACGTCGCGGAACATGCCGTGGATGCCCAGTTTCTGCGACAACGGGTCGGGCTGCGCCACATGCGGGAACTCGGATTTCTTGGCCGAGAGCATCAGCGCAGCAATGCCGAGGATGGTGACGCCGAGGGCGATTTGCACGATGTTGGCGGGCAACGCCAGACCAAGCTTGGCGCCGCCGATCGAACTGATCGAGGCGGCCAGCGCCAGCGGCATCGCCAGGCGCAGGTTGGCCATGCCATTCTTCAGCAGCGAAGGGCCGGCGGCCAGCGCACTGGCCATCGCCACCAGCAGGCCGGCGCCACGCACGAAGTCGAGGTGGAACGGGAAGAAGCTGCCGACAATGGGCACGAACAGCACGCCGCCGCCGACACCGGCCGGTACCGCAATCATGCCGAGGAAGAAGCACACCACAAACAGGGACAGCGGCCAGACCCACCATGCCGTGGTACTGGCTGCAGCGGTCGCGGCGGTCGCGGCTTCGGCCGGGAGCGTCGATAGCAGCAAGACGGCAGCCGTCAGCCAGAGCAGGAAACGGAAGTTCCGGAGGGGACCTGCCTGGTCTCGTTGTGTCATCATCTCAGCCTATGGTCTGGTAATAGAGGTTTTGCGGGTGGTTGGCCTCGGCGAAAAAATACCAGCGTTCAACCAGCAGGCCAATGTACTGTACGACGAATGCCATGCCCAGAATCCATGTCGCCGGTTGCGACAGACTGGGAATGAGCAGCAGCAGCGGCAGCGCGAACACCAGTACCAGGAATGCCGGCTTCAGCGCACGCATGAAAGCAGCGCTCTTGCCGTGGAAGAACTCGCGCGTGTTGAACGAGCCGCCCATCGCGCCCTGGGTTTTCTGCACGATGCGCGGGTGTTTGACACCGATTGCGGTCTGCAGCGTGGACTTCGGGCGTAACCGCGCATTGCGCCACAGTGATGCGCTGCGTCCGGCCAGGCCGAGCAGGGTGATGATGGCAGCCCAGCCGGCAAAGAAGCCCGCCTGATCCGGCGCAGCAACCGCTGCGTAGAACGCGGCCAGCGTGAAGCCGGAAGCACCGCCGAGCAGGATGTAGTTGATGATCGTCAGCGGCGAATGCCATTCGCGCAGGAAGCGCAGGCAGGCGTAGATCATGCCGGTGCAGACGAACAGGGTGAAGGCCAGCAGCGTATCGATGCCGCCCAGCACAATGGTGAGGTCGATCTTCAGCCCGCCGGGCAACGTCGTCAGCACCGGATGCCAGTGCGCAAGATGCGCCACGCCATACAGGAAGGTCATGCCCATGAAAGCAGGCAGGGCGATGACTTCGCGCGACAACCAGGAAGTGCGCCATTGTGCTGCAGAACGCCAGGCGCGCTCGGGATGGCCGAGATGGAAGAACGACGCGACCAGGCCGCCAGCGAGCAGGCACAGCGCCAGCAAGCTGCCGTAGCCGTAGAATTGGTCGCTCTGGTGCGGCAGCAGGTCGAACAGCGCGTACGACTGCTGGGTGTACAGCGCAAGAAACAATCCCTGGCCGGCGCCGATCAGGGTGGTGAGGAAAATGACGGAGAAGGCGGGTTTCATGCGTTGATTACCATGTCGTAAAGTCGTCCAGCGTCGGCTCGGACTTGCTCGGCTTGGGCAGCTTGCCGTCAACCTTGAGCGGGTTGTCGGCACGCTCCAGTTCGTCCTTGTGGATCTTGATCTTGGTCTTGCGCCGCGGCAGATAATGGTTGGCCGGCTGGGTGCCCCATTCCGGCATCAGCGGGTAGCCGCCTTCCTCGCGGATTGCCCTGGACACTTCCGATTCCGGGTCGTGGATGTCGCCGAACAGGCGCGCACTGGTCGGGCAGGCCTTGACGCAGGACGGCTTGCGGTCGATCTCGGCCAGTGACTGGTCGTAGATGCGATCCACACACAAGGTGCACTTTTTCATCACCTTCTGTTTTTCATCGATCTCGCGCGCGCCGTAAGGGCAGGCCCAGGAACAGTACTTGCAGCCGATGCACTTGTCGTAGTCCACTAGTACGATGCCGTCTTCCTTGCGCTTGTAACT
The DNA here is from genome assembly GCA_964568895.1 of uncultured Sideroxydans sp. Classification (GTDB taxonomy): domain Bacteria; phylum Pseudomonadota; class Gammaproteobacteria; order Burkholderiales; family Gallionellaceae; genus RI-121. Next base: position 3,758 of record CAZMSI010000110.1, read on the forward strand.
GGCACCCGTCGGGCACACCGGCACGCAAGGCGGGTCTTCGCAGTGCAAACAGGATTTCGGGAAGTGCACGGTTTCCATATTGGGAAACTGTCCGACCTCGAAGGTCTGTACGCGGTTGAAAAAAGTACCGGTCGGATCTTCGTCGTAGGGACGCTCGTCGCATAGCGGCCCGGCACTGCCCGAGGTGTTCCATTCCTTGCAGCTGGTCACGCATGCATGGCAGCCGACGCAGACGTTGAGGTCGATTACGAGAGCGAGCTGGCTCATTGCTTGCCCCCTTTCCTGCCGCCGAAATACGCGAGCCAGGAAGGCCGCTGCTTCATGCCGGGATACGGCTTCATCGGTGCGAACTGCGGCGAGGTCTGCTCGGGCTCGCCGTCTGCGGCCTTGTAGATGCGCACGCGCACGTCGTACCACGCGGCCTGGCCGGTGACCGGGTCGGAATTGGACAGGCGATAGCCCTGTGCATCGGCGGGCAGTTCCTCGGAGATGACGTGGTTGAGCAAAAAGCCCTTCTGCGATTCGTTGGCCTGTGGCGTCAGGTTCCATGCCCCGGCGGCCTTGCCGATTGCATTCCAGGTCCACACCGTGCCGGGTTCCACCGCCTCGGAATGGCGTGCCATGCAGCGCACCTTGCCCCATTGCGATTCGACCCAGACCCAGTCGCCGTCATTAATGCCGGCGGCCTGTGCGGTGCGCGCATTCACGTGCAGGTAGTTGTGCGCATGAATCTGGCGCAGCCAGGCATTCTGTGAATCCCAGGAGTGGTACATTGCCATCGGCCGTTGCGTGACCGCGGCCAGCGGATACTTGTGCTTGTCGCTGGTCTGCACTTCGAGCGGTTCGTAGAAGAATGGCAGCGGGTCAAAATAGGTTTCGATGCGCTTGGCCAGATTGGCCGGCGGTTTGCGCGTGATGCCGCGGCCCTGCGCCGCAAGGCGGAATTTCTGCAGCACCTCGGAGTAGACGTGGATCAGGATAGGTTCGGAGTAGCGCGTGATGTGATTACGCTGCGACCATTCGAGGTAGCCCTGGTTCCAGTTGCGCATGTACTGATAGGAGCGCGGCAGTTCGTAATGGAACACGCAGTTGTTCTGCGCATACATTTCCCACTGTTTCGGATTCGGTTCGCCGTGCAGGAATTTTTCGCCGCCCTTGCCGCGCCAGCCCGCGAGGAAGCCGATGCCGGAGCCGGGGGCGGTCTCGTAGTTGACCACGAAGTCCGGGTAGTCGCGGAATTTGCGCGCGCCTTCCCTGGTGACGAAGGCCGGCAGCTTGAGCCGCGTGCCGAGTTCGATCAGCACTTCCTGGAACGGCTTGCACTCGCCGGTCGGCGGCATGATCGGGATGCGCACCGAATCGACCGGGCCGTCGAACTCCGAGATCGGGCGGTCCAGCATCGACATCACGTCATGGCGCTCGAGGTAAGTGGTGTCCGGCAGGATCAGGTCGGCAAATGCGGTCATCTCCGAGTGGAACGCATCGCACACCACCAGGAACGGTATCTTGTATTCGCCGTCTTCGTTCTTGTCGTTCAGCATCTTGCGCACTTCGGCCGCATTCATGGTCGAGTTCCACGACATATTGGCCATGAAGATCAGCAGCGTGTCGATGGGGTAGGGGTCGCCACGCCAGGCGTTGGTGATCGCATTGTGCATCAGGCCATGCACCGACAGCGGATATTCCCATGAAAACGCCTTATCCAGACGCACCGGGCTGCCGTCGTCGTTGACGAACAGGTCGTCCGGATCGGCCGGCCAGCCGAGCGGCATGCCGTCCAGCGGCGTGTCGGGCCTGACCGCGCGCGGGTCGTTCGGGGTGCGCGCGCAAGGCGGAATCGGGCGCGGGAACGGCGCCTTGTGACGGAAGCCGCCGGGACGGTCGATGGTGCCGAGCAGCGTCATCAGGATGGACAGCGCGCGTATGGTCTGGAAACCGTTGGAGTGTGCAGCCAGTCCGCGCATTGCGTGGAACGAAACAGGATTGCCGGTGACGGTCTCGTGCTCCTTGCCCCAGGAATCGGTCCAGGCGATCGGCAATTCGATTTTCTGATCGCGCGCAGTGATGCCCATTTCGTGTGCCAGACGCTTGATGGTTTCTGCCGGGACACCGGTGATCTGGCTGGCCCACTCCGGCGTGTAATCCTGCACGCGCTCCTGCAGCAACTGGAACGCAGGCTTGACCGGGGTGCCGTCGTCCAGTTTGTATTCTCCAAACAGGCGAGGGTCGGCACCCTCGGTATGGGTGATCACGGCCTTGTCGGTGTTGCGATCCCACCACAGCTTGTTCTGCGGGTCGTAGCAGGCTTCTTCCTCGGGTACCTCGGTGCGCACGAACATGCCGTACTCGTCGTGCTCGTCGTCGAGATTCACCAGTTGCCCGGAGTTGGTGTAGCGCACCAGGAACTCGCGGTCGTACAGGCCCAGCGCGATGATTTCGTGTATCAGCGCCAACAGCAGCGCGCCGTCGGTGCCGGGGCGGATCGGCACCCATTCGTCGGCGATGGCCGAATAGCCGGTGCGCACCGGGTTGATCGAAATGAAGCGGCCGCCCTCGCGCTTGAACTTGGAGATCGCGACTTTCAGCGGGTTGGAATGGTGGTCCTCGGCGGTGCCGATCATGATGAACAGTTTGGAGCGCTCCAGGTCCGGCCCGCCGAATTCCCAGAACGAGCCGCCGATGGTGTAGATCATGC
>CAZMSI010000111.1:0-6443 GCA_964568895.1 uncultured Sideroxydans sp.
AGGACAACACGAAGCCGGGATCGGCCCAGTACTCGCCCACATCGGCCAACTGGAAGGTGTTCTCGAATTCGTAGCCCGCCTGGTGATACACGCCGTCCTGGCCGTAGGCGAAGCGGCCAGCATAGAGTTCGGTTTTCCACCAGCGATTGACGCCGTAGGCCACGGATATTTCGTTCGACCCGGTGCCGTCGAGCGCGCTGCTATCGCGGTAGTTGTAGCCGCGCAGTTCGATTTCCTTCTGTCCCTGGATCACCTGCGGCGAATAGACTTCGAAATCGTTGGCGGCAGCGATCTGCGCAAAGCCGCATGCGACGGCGAGCATTCCCGCCGCAAAATGATGGCGCCGCTTAAGCACTGGAACCACTACGCTGTTTGGCAGGCGCCGGCTGACGGCCGCCGCGCAGGTGCATCAGGGTGAAGATGGTCAGCAGGGTGCCGACGTAGAACACGATCTCGATGCCGGACGGCCGCGCGATGTAGCCCACCAGGATGTGCAGCAACTGCCCGACGATGCTTTGCTGGCTGAGGATGTGCGAGGTGTTCCACACGCCGTTGCCCAGCGCGGGCAGCAAGCCGGCCTGGTTGAGGAAGCCCGCCGCCTGCGCGGCAAGCCCGGCCGCCAGCAGCAGGATCAGCCAACTCGTTACCCCGAAGAAATGGCGCACGGGAATGCGCAGCAGGCCGAGGTAAAGCAGCAGGCCGACCAGCACGCCGGCGACCACGCCGCCCAGCCCGCCGGTGACCATGGTTGCAGCGTGTTCGCCGCCGGCGGCGATCGCCCACAGGAATAGCACGGCTTCCGATCCTTCGCGCATCACTGCGGCCGTGGTGATCACCAGCAATGCGGTCAGCGGCCGGGTGCCGTCCTGCACTTCGCTGCCGACGGCGGAAATGGCCGCAGACATCTGCCGTCCGTGCGAACTCATCCACACGTTGTGCCAGGTCAGCATGGCCACCGCGCCGAGCAGGATGACCGCATTGAGGATGGCCTGGCCGTTGCCGGAAAATTCCGAGGAGGCGACATTGGCCAGGATGGCTACGATCGAGGCTCCGAGCAAACCGAGGCCGACGCCGCCGGCCACCCAGCGCCCGCGCCCGGCGATGCCGCGGCTGGCGCCGAGCACGATGGCGATGATGAGTGCCGCTTCCAGCACTTCGCGAAACATGATGACGGCTGTTGCTAGCATAGTCAGTCTCCGTTGGCGGGTTTCACCACGATCAAGCCCTGCATGTCGCGGTTGAAGTCGTTGAAAAACTCATAGCTGCCCGGCTCCAGCGGACCGATGTAAATATCCACTTCGCCGTGCCCCGGCACCACCACTTCGCGCGACAGGTCGTAGCTTTCGAATTCGGCCGGGATCGCATCCATGTTGCGCACCACCAGCTTGACCTTGACGCCGGCGGGCACTTCCAGTTGTTTCGGCTCGAACTGTTTGTCGTGCATCAGCAGCACCGGAGCTTCCGCGGCGGCAAGCGCTAGCGCAGGAACTGCCAGCAGGCCTGCGCAAAACATGGTTAATACGAAACGCTGCGACACGTTTTCTCCTTCACACTCAGGTTGGTCAAATCACGAAATTCATGTACCATATTCGCAATGTAAACGAGAATCATTCTCATGTAAAGCCCCTATGAGTACTCCGGACAATCTGAAGACCGTCGGCCTCAAGGCCACCATGCCGCGCCTGAAAATACTCGACCTGTTCGAGCAGAGCGCAGAACAGCACCTGAGCGCGGACGATATTTACAACGCCCTGGTCGGCGAGGGTTTCGATATCGGTTTCGCCACGGTATACCGCGTGCTGACCCAGTTCGAGCAGGCCGGGCTGCTCACGCGCCACCATTTCGACAACGGCCGCTCGGTGTTCGAGCTGAACCAGGGTGGCCACCACGACCACATCGTGTGCCTGCAATGCGGACGGGTCGAGGAGTTCTATGATCCGGAAATCGAAAAACGCCAGGACAGGATCGCGAAGGAGCACGGCTTCACCATCCGCGAGCACTCGCTTTACCTGTATGGCGATTGCAACAGGACCAAATGCCCGCACAAAAAGTAAGCCGGGCACCAGACCCGACACCTTCCGGCATATTCATATAACCAGCCCGCGGTTGAAGCAGTCCGGGATACAAGGGATAATCGCCGTTCTCTGATAGAAGCCGCTTATGGTCAATTATTTACTCATCCTGCTCGGCACGGTGTTCGTGAACAACATCGTGATGGTGAAGATACTCGGGCTGTGTCCGTTCATGGGGGTTTCCAAGAAGCTGGAAGCCGCCGTGGGCATGGGTGCGGCCACCACGTTCGTGCTGACGCTGGCTTCCGGCGCCAGTTACCTGATCAGCCATTACCTGCTGGGGCCGGACCTGGCCTATCTCACCACGCTGTCATTCATCGTGGTGATCGCCGCCATCGTGCAGTTCACCGAGATGGTGATCCACAAAACCAGCCCGGACCTGTACCAGGTGCTGGGCATCTACCTGCCGCTGATCACCACCAATTGCGCGGTGCTAGGCATTCCCCTGCTCAACGTGCAGGCCAAACATAATTTCATGGAATCGCTGTTCTTCGGCCTGGGCGGCGCACTCGGCTTCACGCTGGTGCTGGTGCTGTTCGCGGGCATCCGCGAGCGGCTGGAAGGCGCGGACGTGCCGGGCATCTTCAGGGGTACGGCCATTGCCATGGTTACTGCGGGGTTGATGAGTCTGGCTTTCATGGGCTTTTCCGGCCTGATTCGATAATGCTGACCGCCCTGTTCGTCATGGCTGCTATCGCCATCGTGCTCGGCGCGGTGCTGGGTTTTTCCGCCATGCGCTTCCGGGTGGAGGGCAACCCGCTGGTCGACAAGATCGATGCGGTGCTGCCGCAGACGCAGTGCGGACAGTGCGGCTACCCCGGCTGCAAACCTTATGCCACGGCGATTGCCGGCGGCGAGGCCGACATCAACCAGTGCCCGCCCGGCGGCGAGGAAGGCATCCACAAGCTGGCAGAACTGCTGGGTGTGGAATTCAAGCCGTTCGGCGAGGGCGTGCAGCCGAAACCGAAATCGGTGGCATTCATCGACGAGAACATCTGTATCGGCTGCACGCTGTGCCTGCAGGCCTGCCCGGTGGATGCCATCGCCGGCGCTGCCAAGCAGATGCATACCATCATCGCCGCAGAGTGTACCGGCTGCGAACTGTGCGTACCGCCCTGCCCGGTGGACTGCATCGACATGATCGAGATCGAAGAAGACGTGAACAACTGGAAGTGGCGCTATCCGGTATACGTCATCAACCCGGCACAATGAGGAAGCTCCATCATTTTCACGGCGGAGTACACCCGCCGACCAACAAGACGCAATCGACGCAGACGCCGATCGCGCCGGCGGCCATGCCGCAGCGCCTGGTGATCGCGCTGCACCAGCACGCCGGCGGCAATGCCTCGCGCCCCGCAGTTCAGGTCGGCGACCATGTGCTGAAGGGACAGATCATCGGCCTGCCGGAGGGACGGTTTTCCAGCACGGTGCATGCCTCCACTTCCGGCACGGTGACCGCCATCGACCGGCAGCCGGTGCTGCATCCCTCCGGCCTGCCCGACCTGTGCGTCACCATCGAACCGGACGGCAAGGACGAATGGATAGAACGTCGCGGCGTCGATTACCGTGAGATGCACCATACCGACCTGCGCCAGCACCTGCGCATGTCCGGCATCGTCGGCCTCGGCGGCGCGGTGTTTCCCAGCGACCTCAAGCTGTATGCAGACAAGCGCAAGATCAAGACGCTGGTGCTGAACGGCGCCGAGTGCGAACCCTTTATCACCTGCGACGACATGCTGATGCGCGAACGCGCGGACCAGATCGTGCTCGGCGCGGAAATCATGCAGGCCCTGTTGTATGCCGAAGAGGTGGTGATCGGCATCGAGGACAACAAGCCGGAAGCCATCGCCGCGATGCAGCGGGCAATCATTGCAGGCAATTACCAGAACATGGAAGTCGTCGCAGTGCCCACCATCTATCCCGGTGGCGGCGCCAAGCAGTTGATCCGCGTACTCACCGGCATCGAGGTGCCGCACGGCGTGCGCACTACCGAAATGGGTGCGCAGTGTTTCAACGTCGGCACCGCCTACAGCGTCTACCACGCAGTGACACTGGGTGAGCCGCTGGTATCGCGCATCGTCACCGTCACTGGCAACGTCGAGCATCCGCAGAATTTCGAGGCCCTGCTCGGCATACCCGTCACCGAACTGGTGGCGCAGGCCGGCAACAAACCGGACAGCAACGGCTACATCATGGGCGGGCCGATGATGGGCGTCGCGATACCTTCGGCCGAGGCCGGCATAAGCAAGGCCACCAACTGCATCATCGCATCATCGCCCGCGCTGTTCCCGCCTGCGCCGCCGGCACTGCCGTGCATCCGCTGCATCCGCTGCGCCGAGGTCTGCCCGGCCGACCTGCAGCCGCAGGAACTGTTCTGGTTCACCAAGGCGAAGGAACTGGGCAAGGCGCAGGAATACCACCTGTTCGACTGTATCGAGTGCGGCGCCTGCAGCTATGTCTGCCCCAGCCACATTCCGCTGGTGCAGTACTACCGTTTTGCCAAGAGCGAGATCTGGGCGCACGAACGCGAGAAGGACGCTGCCGACATCGCGCGCGAACGGCATGAATTCCGCCAGGAACGGCTGGAACGCGACAAGCGCGAACGCGCCGAGAAACTGGCACAGAAGGAACGCGCTGCTGCTGCGGCCAAGGCTGCGGCAGCGGCCAAAGCGGCGGCAACACCCGAGCCCGCCACTACCGCAGACCCGGCCAGCGCACCGGCAGAAACGGCCAAGGCGGCCGACCCGGCGCAGGCAATGATCCAGGCTGCGATCGAGCGCGCCAGGGCGCAGGCCGCGAAGGTCAAACCGAAGAACATCGAAAACCTGACGCCGGCGCAGCAGGCCAAGATCGCCGAGATCGAGGCGCGCCGTGCCAAAATACGTGAAATCGCACGGCCGGACGCCGGACAAGACGAGGAACAATAAACGCCATGTGGTCATCTCCGTTCATCCTCAAACCCAGCAGCGTCAGCGGCATCATGCTGCGCGTGCTGCTCGCGCTGCTGCCGGCAGTGGCGCTGTATGTGTGGTACTACGGCCCGGCCATCCTGGTATCGATGACGCTGGCCAGCGTCACCGCGCTGTCCGTCGAGGCGGTGATGCTGAAACTGCGCGACCGGCCGCTCAAGCCGTTCCTGTCCGATAACACCGCGCTGCTCACCGCCTGGCTGCTGGCGCTGTCGATCCCGCCGCTGGCGCCGTGGTGGCTGGTCGTGGTCGGCACCGCCTTTGCCATCAGCATCGCCAAGCACCTGTACGGCGGCACCGGCAACAACCCGTTCAATCCGGCAATGGTCGGCTATGCGGTGCTGATCATTTCCTTTCCGGTGCAGATGACGCACTGGTTGTCGCCGATCGACCTGAGCCAGGCGAGCCTGAGTTTCGGCGAGCAATTGCAATACATTTTCTCGGGCAGCCTGCCCTCGGGCACCGGCTTCGATGCGGTGACCATGGCCACGCCGCTGGACACGCTGAAGACGCAATTGCACCTGCACCGCGCGGTGGCACAGATCATGCAGATGCCGATCTACGGCCACCTCGCCGGCAAGGGCAGCGAGATGGTGGCGCTGGGCTTTTTGATCGGCGGCATCTACCTGCTGGCGGCACGCATCATCACCTGGCATATCCCGCTCGCGTTTTTCGGCGGGCTGCTGTTCACCGCAGAATTCTTCCACCTGTTCAATGCGACGCATTACGCTTCGCCAATGTTCCATGCGGTGTCCGGCGCATCGGTGATCGGCGCATTCTTCATCCTGACCGATCCGGTAACCAGCCCCACCACGCCGAAAGGCCGATTGATCTTTGCCGCCGGCGCGGGCTTTCTCACCTACATCATCCGCGTGTTCGGCGCCTACCCCGACGGCATCGCGTTCGCCACGCTGCTGATGAACATTTGCGTGCCGCTGATCGACGCCTGGACCCAGCCCAGGGTGTTCGGGCGCAAGAAGGACGACCAGCCATGAAGCGCACCATCGCCAAAGCATCGCTGCAGACTGCGCTCAACCTGCTGTTCTTCACGGTGATCGGCACCACGCTGCTGGCCTTTACCTACAGCCACACCAAGGACGACATCGCACGCAGCGAGGAACAGGTGCGCATGAACCTGATCTCACAGATCGTGCCGCAGGACATGGCCGGCTGGCAGTGCCATATGGCTGCGGGTCTGAACGACGACGGCGCCCATCTATCGGCCTTGCGAAGGGCGTTCAAGGTGATCGACACGTTCGGTCCGAACAAGTATGAGGCACGGTCGTGGTATCAGGCGGGACAGTCGCTCCTCGACGCCGGCTCGCCGGCCGGAGCGCGCTGGGCGTGGCGGCATCTCGTCGACGAGTTCCCTCGCCGCGGCAAGATCGAGTACGAGGTCAGC
>CAZMSI010000112.1:0-6402 GCA_964568895.1 uncultured Sideroxydans sp.
GCGCATGGTGGCCGGGGTTGGCGTTCCGCAGATCACCGCCATCCAGAATGTATCCGCGGCATTGCAAGGTACCGGTGTGCCGCTGATTGCAGATGGCGGAGTGCGTTTCTCGGGCGACATTGCAAAGGCGATTGCAGCCGGTGCCCATACGGTGATGCTGGGCGGCCTGTTTGCCGGGACCGAAGAGGCGCCGGGCGAAGTCGAGCTGTTCCAGGGGCGCTCCTACAAGTCTTATCGTGGCATGGGTAGCCTGGGTGCAATGCAGCAAGGCTCCAGTGACCGCTACTTCCAGGATAACGAAAGCAACCAGGAGAAGCTGGTGCCGGAAGGTGTGGAAGGCCGCGTGCCTTACAAGGGCAGCGTGATGGCGGTGATCCACCAGTTGATGGGTGGCCTGCGCTCCAGTATGGGCTATCTCGGTTGTCCGGACATTGCTTCCATGCATGCCAAGGCGGAATTCGTCGAGATCACGGGAGCTGGCATGCGTGAGTCCCACGTGCATGACGTGCAGATTACCAAGGAAGCCCCGAATTACCATATCGATTAACGACCAATGCCAGCTGGGCTCGCATAAGCGAGCCCATTTCATATCACGTCACATATCATGTCACACAAAAAAATCCTCATTCTTGACTTCGGTTCCCAGTACACCCAGTTGATCGCGCGTCGGGTACGCGAAACCCAGGTTTATTGCGAATTGCATCCCTGGGATATGACGCCAGAGGCGATCCGCGAATTCAATCCGGCCGGCATTATTCTCTCCGGCGGCCCGAACTCGGTGTATGAGGAAGAGACGCCGAAAGCACCGCAGGATGTGTTTGAGCTGGGCGTGCCGGTGCTCGGCATCTGCTATGGCATGCAGACCATGGCCGCGCAACTGGGCGGCGAAGTGGAAAGCGGAACCGTGCGCGAATTTGGCTATGCGGAAATCCTGACCAGCGGCAATTCAGCCTTGCTGCGCGGCATTGAGGATCGCAGCGGCGGCTATATCGATGTCTGGATGAGCCATGGTGATAAGGTTACCAGTCTGCCGCCGGGATTTTCCGTAATCGCTTCCAATGAGGCTACGCCAATCGCCGGCATGGCCGACGAAGCACGCCATTTCTACGCGCTGCAGTTCCATCCCGAGGTGACGCACACCAAACAGGGCAAGGCGATTATTGCCCAGTTCGTGCATCAGGTCTGCGGCTGCGGCCAGGACTGGAATATGCCGGACTATATCGACGAGGCGGTGGCGAAAATACGCGAGCAGGTCGGTAACGAAGAAGTCATCCTGGGATTATCGGGCGGCGTGGATTCATCGGTGGCGGCCGCATTGTTGCATCGCGCCATCGGCGACCAGTTGACTTGTGTATTCGTGGACAACGGTCTGCTGCGCCTGAACGAGGCCGGGCAGGTGATGGAGACCTTTGCGCAAAACCTCGGGGTGAAAGTGATCCACGTCGATGCCAGCGCGGAATTCATGAAGCATCTTGCCGGTGTGACCGAACCGGAGCAGAAGCGCAGGATTATCGGGCGCGAGTTCGTTGAAGTGTTCCAGCGCGAAGCGGCAAAGCTGCCGCAAGCCAAGTGGCTGGCGCAGGGTACCATCTATCCGGACGTAATCGAATCGGCCGGTGCCAAAACCAAGAAGGCGCATACCATCAAGTCGCACCACAATGTTGGTGGCTTGCCGGAGTCTTTGCACCTCAAGCTGCTGGAACCGCTGCGCGAATTGTTCAAGGATGAGGTACGCGGGCTTGGTGTGGCACTGGGGCTGCCGCATGCCATGGTGTATCGCCATCCTTTTCCAGGCCCCGGCCTCGGTGTACGCATCCTGGGCGAGGTTAAACAGGAATATGCCGAAATCCTGCGCCGCGCCGACGCGATCTTCATTGAGGAATTGCGCGCTGCCGGCTGGTACGACAAGACCTCGCAGGCATTTGCCGTATTCCTGCCGGTTAAAAGCGTGGGCGTGATGGGCGATGGCCGCACCTATGAATGGGTGGTGGCATTGCGTGCGGTGCAGACCCAGGATTTCATGACCGCGCACTGGGCAGAATTGCCGCATGCGTTGCTGGCAAAGGTTTCCAATCGCATCATCAACGAGGTGCGCGGTATCAACCGCGTGGTCTATGACATTTCCGGCAAGCCGCCGGCAACCATCGAGTGGGAATAGCCATATTGCATCGTCATGCCGGGTTTCTGCGTTAATGTTGTATTAAGGTCGGCTCGGTAAGATGTAACCGCAACTTAAGCAAATCTCTCCTCACTAGTTGCTGGCACCCTTTCCCCGGGGTGCCATTTTTTATGCCGGGAGAAATTCGCATCCCCAGCTGCCATTTGTCGGGAAAATCGAAACGTTCATTCCCTGTTTATTGCCTTCTGGTAACACTCATTTTATCCGGGTGAGCGGAATTGGTCTGCGCCGACAGCTTTGATAATCTGCACCTGCCTTTCTCCTCCAAGGCTTAGGCATCCTCCGGGATGCCTTTTTTATCGGGTTAAATATAGTGGGCCGCTTTGCAATGGAATATTCATATTTGCAACAACGGGTTGATTAATCCTAAAAACTGTATATACTGTATATATAGTATTTGATAAAAGGAAGTGCGCCATGTTCAACGGAATGCTTTGCCCGGTACATCGGAATCCTGCGGAGAGAATAGTCGATACTGACTTTCGAACCCTGGTTGAGGAAAATCCGAAAGATTCTGACAGCAATCTGGCAGATTTTGGTACAGATAATTCGATTATCGAGTTGCTGGCTTTTCGGATCAGGCGTTGGTTATTTGCCTGAAGAAGAGCCACACTGGTTCGAAACTGAAATGGAAGAGGCGCCTGAGGCGCCTTTTTCTATTTCAGGAAACCTGTCTCAGCAATTCATCCCGCAACATTGTTGCTGTGTGTGGCTGGCTCAAAGTAGCGCTGCTGAGCAAGAAGGTGTCTTCGGCACGCGCACCCAGCGTATTGATTTTTGCGCTGTGCAGTTCGATCTTGTGGCGGGCCAGCACATGAGCGATGCGGGCCAGCAGACCGGGACGGTCGCCGGCGACGACGGTGAGAATATGATGCCCCTTGGTGTCAGGCTGAATACTTATCTCGGGCGTGATCGGAAAATGCTTGAGCTGACGATTCAGACGGCCTGAGCTGGGTGCTGATGGCGCCTCTTTTGCCGCCAGCAATTGTGCCAGTTCGTATTCGATGTAGCTCATCACGTCACGGTATACCGTCTTGTTGTTGCTGGCATCCATTACCAGGAAACTGTCCAGTACATAGCCGTGCTGGGTGGTGTGGATTTTCGCTTCCATGATGTTGTAGTTCATGCGTGCGAAAAAACCGCAGATACGGGCAAACAGGTAGCGTCGGTTCGGGCCATACACCATTACCTGGACACCTTCGCCAAGTGGACTCAGGCGTGCCTTGACGATGATGGTCGGACTGTTGACGCGATGCGCAAGCAGGCGCGTATGCCAGGCAATTTCATGTGGTTCGTGGCGCAAAAAATAGTCGGCATCAAGCTGCGCCCACAACAGCTCATATGTTTCCGGTGAGATCGCATACAGCTCGAGTTTCTCTTTTGTCTGCTGACGGATTTCGCCAACCCGATCGGCGACCTTGCCGCCTACCATGTAGTGACGCGCTGCCCAGAACAGGTCTTCCAGCAACTTTCCTTTCCATGCATTCCATACTTTCGGGCTGGTGCCGCGAATGTCCGCAACAGTAAGCAGGTAAAGTGCCACCAGGTAGCGGTCATTCCTGATTCTGGAAGCAAAGTCGGCGATTACGTCCTGATCCGACAAATCCTGCTTCTGCGCCGTGGCGGACATTGTCAGGTGATGTTCCACCAGCCAGGTTATCAGCTCCGTGTCTTCTCGTGACAAGCCGTGCTGCCTGCAGAATCTTGCTGCATCCGCCTGTCCCAACTGGGAATGGTCGCCGCCGCGTCCTTTGGCGATATCGTGGAATAGTCCGGCCAGGTACAGCACTTCGGGTCGAGCGAAGTCCTTCATAAGTTTGTTGCATAACGGGTGTTCGGGTGCGTGCTTTTCCAGAGTGAAACGGCGCAGATTGCGTATCACCATCAGAATGTGTTCATCCACCGTATAGACATGAAACAGGTCATGCTGCATCTGTCCGACAATGCGTCCGAAGGCGGGTAAATAGTGTCCGAGAACGCCGTGATGATTCATGCGCCGCAAGGCATGGGTGACTCCCTGTGGCTGACGCAGAATTTCCATGAATAGCGCGTGGTTGCGTGGGTCGTGGCGGAATGCGGCATTGATTTCATGCTTGGTGCGCCACAGTGCGCGCAGTGTCGGTGCGGAAAATCCCTTGAGTTCCGGATGTTTCTGCAGCAGCAGGAAGCTTTCGAGGATAGTCGTCGGCTCGCGCTCGAATAGCTGTTCGTCACGCGCTTGCAGCAGTTCGCAGCATGCAACAAAGCGTTCGTTGACCGGCTCGATCCTGCCGGATTCCGGGAACAGGCGCGCACGCAGATTCTGCAGCACCACGGCATTGAGTTGCAGCACCGCCTGCTTGGTGCGGTAATAACGCTGCATCATGTGCTCGCTGGCGCGCCGCGTGCCGGTTGCCGCAATGTGCATTTGCTCTGCGAGGGCATTCTGGTAATCGAACAGCAAACGGTCTTCACGGCGTTGCGCCAGATAGTGCAGGCGGATGCGCAGTGTTTGCAGCAATGCCTCGTGGCGCGCAATGGCGCGGGCTTCGGAAACGGTGATCATGCCGGCTTTTGCCAGTTCCCCCCAGGTGATGCCGAAACCGCAGGCGCGGCTGATCCACAGCACCGTCTGCAGGTCGCGCAACCCGCCGGGGCTTTCCTTGATGTTGGGTTCCAGGTTGTAGTCGGTGTCCAGAAAGCGCTGATGACGGTTTTCCTGTTCCTGCAGTTTGGCCAGGTAGAATGCGCGGCGGTCCAGATGCTGGGACAGCGCTTCGCGCATTTCGTCGATCAGCGCCTGGTTGCCGATGATCAGGCGTGCTTCCAGCAGATTGGTCTGCACCGTTACATCCGAAGATTCCGCTATGCAATCACCGACGGTGCGGATGCTGTGACCGGCTTCCAGCCCGATATCCCACAGCATGCCGACAAGTTGCTGCAGGCGTTGTTGCATGGCTGCATCCGGCTGTTGTGGCAACAGGATCAGCAGATCGATGTCGGACTTCGGAAACAGTTCTTCGCGTCCATAGCCGCCTACGGCTACCAGCGATAATTCGTCCGGCATGGCGAGCATTTGCCACATTTGCTGCAAATGCTGGTCCACCAGCCGGGAATGGGCATGAAGATGGCGCAACGGCTGGGCGTTGGAAGTATAGTCCTGTTGTAACGCCAGGCGCGCCGCCCGCAGGCTGTCGCGTATTTCAGCGGTGGATTGCACGATTCCTAGGGGGTTGGAGGTGGAGGAGATCCAGCGGAAATGGTCAGTACTTCGAAACCATCCGGAGTGACCAGTATGGTGTGCTCCCATTGCGCGGATAAACTGTGATCCTTGGTGACTATGGTCCAGCCGTCACCCAGTTGCTTGATGCCGGCCTTGCCGGCATTGATCATCGGTTCGATGGTGAAAATCATCCCGGCTTCCAGTCTGAGACCGGTGTTCGGTTTGCCATAATGCAGCACTTGTGGTTCTTCATGGAATTTATTGCCAATGCCATGACCGCAGAATTCGCGCACCACGCTATAGCCCAGCCCCTCGACATAGCTTTGGATGGCATGGCCGATATCTCCCAGATGGGCTCCGGGTCTGACCATGCGAATGCCGCGCCACATCGCTTGATAGGTGGTTTCGCATAAGCGCCGTGCCTGGATTGAGGGTTCTCCGACGTAGTACATGCGGCTGCTGTCGCCGTGATAGCCATCCTTGATGGGGGTTACGTCAATGTTAACGATATCCCCGTTTTTGAGTTTCTTGTCGCCAGGCACACCATGGCATACCTGATGATTGATCGAAGTGCAGATCGACTTGGGATAGGGGCGGTGCCCGGCAGGCGCGTAATTCAGTGGCGCGGGAATGCATTGCTGCACATCCACCGTGTAATCGTGGCAGAGTTTATCCAGTTCGTCCGTGGTGACACCAGCCTTGACGAATGGCGTGATGTAATCCAGCAGCTCTGCGGCGAGACGGCCGGCAACGCGCATTTTTTCGATTTCCTGCGGGGTCTTGATACTGACGGGCATAACGTAACTGTGATGAAAACAACAAGCGGCAAGGATAGTGGATAGTGCCGGCAATAACAACCATACTGATGGAATTCAGGCTGTTGCGTGAACTATATGGAACAAATTCACCCCATATTGAAAATACTACGAACAACAAAAAAGGCACGCAAAGCGTGCCTTTTTTGTTGGGTGAGTATTCAGCCGGCGATTACCACTTGTTGCCGCCGTTATGGCCGCGGCCC
>CAZMSI010000113.1:0-6398 GCA_964568895.1 uncultured Sideroxydans sp.
CCGGCTTCGCCTTCCGGTGCGACGATCTCCATCTGGATGCCGAATTCCGTGACATCCCAGCATGCGCTCACCGCGGCCGGCGCATCCAGCGCGAAGTCGATTACACGGTGCGGCTGTGCCAGTTCGCGCCACAGCGGGGCATACTGGTCATCGGCATTGATTACGGCGGCACCATCGTCCTTGAGGCCGGAAAATATTTCGCCCTTGGCACGCGCCACCGCCTCCACCGAGCCCAAGCCGGCGAGATGTGCGCTGGCGGCATTGGTGATAAGGGCTACATCGGGGCGGGCAATACGGGTCAGGTAATCGATCTCGCCCGGATGGTTCATGCCCATCTCGATCACTGCGTAACGGTGCGTGGCGCGCAGCTTGAGCAGGGTAAGCGGCAGACCGATATCGTTATTGAGGTTGCCCTGTGTGGCCAATACGCTGTCCGCATCTCCCGTCGCCTCGCGCAGGATGGAAGCCAGCATTTCCTTCACCGTGGTCTTGCCGTTGCTGCCGGTCAATGCCACTACCGGAATGGCGAACTGCGCGCGCCAGTATGCAGCGAGCTGTCCCAGCGCTTTCCGCGTATCCTCGACCAGCAGGATCGGCATGCCTGCATCCTGCATCCCGAATCCCGAATCCTGATTGACCAGTGCGGCAACCCCACCGTTTTGCGCAGCCACGCCGACAAATTTCGCACCGTCGAAGTTTTCTCCCCTGAGCGCCACGAACAGGTCGCCGGCTGCGATGCTGCGGCTGTCGCTGGACACGGCGGTGAATTCCACATCCTGACCGGCGAGCGTTCCGCCCAGCACTTGTGCGGCTTGCGACAGCAGCATCATGCCCGCCCCTCCCCCCGTGCATCCTGAGCCTGTCGAAGGGGCCAGTTTTGCAGCGCGCGCTGCACCACTTCGCTGTCGCTGAACGGGTACTTGATATCGCGGATTTCCTGGAAGGCCTCATGCCCCTTGCCTGCCACCAGCACGGTATCTTCGAGACGCGCATTTTCGATGGCACGCATAATGGCCTGCTCGCGGTTCTCGATAATCTGGTAGTTGGCGCGCCCCATGCCGGCAACGATGGCGGCAATGATTTCGCCCGGCTCTTCATTGCGCGGGTTGTCGCTGGTGACAATGCATGTGTCCGCCAGCTTTGCGGCGATATTACCCATCATCGGCCGCTTGCCGCGATCGCGGCCTCCACCGCAGCCGAATACGCAAATCAGTTTCCCGCCACCTTCCGCGGTTATTTCATGCAACGTCTGCAGCACTTTTTCCAGCGCGTCAGGAGTGTGCGCATAGTCCACCACTATGGCAGGCCGGTCGCTGCCGCCGAACGACTGCATGCGACCCGGCACCGCGCGCATCCGTTCCAGTTCACGTACCGCATCCGGCAGCGCAACACCGCTGACCAGCAGCACCGCCAGCGTGCCCAGCAGGTTGGACGCATTGAAGCGTCCGATCAGGCCGCTATGCAACGTCGTACCGCCCCAACTGGTATGCAGCTGCATCTGCAGCCCGCTGCCGTTCATCTGCAGCCCGTCGCCATACACCATGCGCACGCCCAGGCGTTCCGCGAATTCCAGTGCGGCCTCACTCAGTCCGTAGCCGACAATTTCTATTTCCCTGTCCTGCAGTTGCGCGGCCAACTCATTGCCGAATACGTCATCCAGGTTGAGCACGGCATATTTAAGTTGTTGCCAGTCGAATAACCGGCGCTTGGCCATCGCATACTTATCCATGTCACCGTGATAATCGAGATGGTCACGGCTCAGGTTGGTCAGTAGCGCCACATCGTATTGCACGCCGTTGACGCGGCCCTGCGCCAGGGCATGCGAGGAGACTTCCATTACCACGGCCTGCGCACCCTGCCGCAGGTATTGCGCCAGCAGGCCGTGCAGACTGACAGCATCCGGCGTGGTGTTGGGCGCAGGCTGCAAATCGTTCGGAAAACCGTTGCCCAGCGTCCCGACCAGCGCAGCCTTGTTGCCCAGCGCACCCAGCGATTGCGCAATCCAGTGGCTGCACGAAGTCTTGCCATTGGTGCCGGTAACACCAACAGTCCACAATTTTCGCGATGGCTGTCCATAAACGTGGTCGGCAATAGCGCCGGCATGATGGCGCAGATCGCGCACCGCCAGGTTAGGCAGCTTCCATTGCGCATCCCAGCTGAAACCGTGCGCCTCCCAGATCACCGCATTGGCGCCATTAGCAACGGCCTGCGCGATAAACTGCCGTCCGTCCGCCTGGCCACCGGGATAGGCGATAAAAGTATCGCCCGGCTTTACCAAGCGACTATCGGCCACCAGACGAGTCACGCTCACACCCAGCGCGTCCAGCAATTCGGGATTGAAATCGGTCCCGGGCGAAGTCGAAGGACTCATGTATCCTCCTTGATAATCTCACCCGTCGGCACCAGCACATTGCCGGGCGGCGCATCATAGGGGACGTTAAGCAGGTGCAGCGCCGAGTCCATCACGCTGCTGAATACTGGCCCTGCCACCTCACCGCCGTAATATTCACCGCGCGGATCGTCGACTTTTACCGCCACGATCAGGCGCGGATTCGACGCCGGCGCCATACCGATGAACGAGGCGACATAGTGATCAACATAGCGCCCGTTTTCCACTTTGTGCGCGGTACCGGTTTTACCCGCCACGCGATAGCCGTTGATCTGTGCCTGCGGTGCGGTACCACCGGGCTGCACCACCAGTTCCATCATGTTGCGCACTTCACGCGCGATCTTCGCCGGATAGATACGCTTACCGACCGGCGAAGCGTCTTCTTTCAACAGCGACACCGGTAGCAACTTGCCGTCATTGGCAAAAATGGTATAGCCACGCACCAGTTGCAACAGGCTTACCGCAATGCCGTTGCCGTACGCCATGGTTGCCTGTTCGATGGGACGCCAGTTCCTGTAGTCGCGCAGCGTGCCCGATGCCTCGCCCGGGAAACCGCTGTCGGTCGATGCGCCGAAACCATCTTTGCGCAAATCCTGCCAGAAGGTCTCAGGAGCCAGCGACAGGGCCATTTTGGCCGCACCGATGTTGCTCGATTGCTGAATCACCTGCGCCACGGTCAATTGCGCCTCCGGGTGCGAATCGTGAATCGTTCGCCCCTCGATGGTCATTGCCCCATTCTCGGTATCGATCTCCGTCTGCGGCGTTACCTTGCCCGCCTCCAGCGCCGCTGCCACCGTGAACGGCTTCATGGTGGAGCCCGGTTCATACTGATCGGTAATTGCGCGGTTGCGCAGAATCGCAGGGTTCGGCTTGTCGCGATTGTTGGGGTTGTAGCTCGGCCAGTTGGCAAGCGCCAACACCTCGCCGGTTTTCGCGTCCAGCACCACAATGGAACCGGCTTTGGCATGATGCTGCTCCACGGCGTGCTTGATCGCACGGAATGCCAGGTACTGCAGGCGGTTGTCTATGCTCAGCTGAACGTTCTTGCCCGGCTTGGGCGCACGTACACTGGCCACGTCCTCTACGATATGCCCACGCCTGTCCTTGATCACCCGCTGGCTACCCGCCTGACCGCCCAACTGGTCCTGCAATGCCAGCTCCAGTCCTTCCTGGCCGTTGTCGTCGATGTTGGTAAATCCCAGCAATTGCGCGGAGACCTCGCCATCCGGATAGTAGCGGCGGTATTCCCGGCGCAGCGAAACACCCGGAATTCCCAGCTTGACCACTTTTTCCGCCTGCTCCGGCGGCATTTGGCGCTTGAGATAAACAAAATCCCGCGAACTCTCCGATAAACGATTTTTCAGCTCTTCGACGTTCATGTCGAGTATCCGCGCCAGCCGCTTTACCTGCTCCGGAGTTGCGTCCACTTCCTGCGGGCTGGCCCACACCGATTGCACCGGCGTGCTGATTGCCAGCGGATCGCCGTAGCGATCGGAGATCATGCCGCGATGAGCACTGACATCGACTATGCGTCCGTAGCGCGCATTACCCTCACGCTGCAGAAAGCCATTGTGTATGCCCTGCAGATAGGCCGCACGCCCCAGCAGTGCGAACAACCCCAGCTGCAGCAACACGAACAATGTGCGCGAGCGCCATGGCGGCAAAGCCACAACTCCTGGAGACTGTATGCTGCTGGCATAATTCATGGCTGTGCTGAAGTGCCTCCTGTTGGTTCGATGCGGACATAACGTATCTGCCCGGTCTTCGGCATTTGCATGTGCAACTGGCGGCTGGCAATCTGTTCTATCCGCGCCGGCATCGCCCAAGTGCTTTGCTCAAGCTGCAACTGTCCCCATTCCACGTCCATTTTCTGCGCCTGGCTTTTCTCCTTTTGCAATTCTGCAAACAGCTTGCGCGCCTTGTGCTGCGAGGTCACAACACTCAGCGCGCAAAGCACAACGGCAAGCAGCAGCAACAGATTCGTCCTGGTCATCACAATCGCTCCGCCACGCGCATTACCGCGCTGCGCGCACGTGGATTGGCGGCGACTTCCTGCGGTGTGGCGCGCACCGCGCGCCCGATCAGGCGCAGCTTGCCCTGCGGTATCTCGGCGGCACGAATCGGCAAATTGCGCGGCAGCTTGTCACCCCGCGCCATGTCACGCATGAAATGTTTCACCATGCGATCCTCCAGCGAGTGAAAACTGATCACCACCATCCGCCCACCCTTACTCAAGCTGCTCACGCATTGCGGCAAAACATGCGCGAGTTCTTCGAGCTCCTGGTTGAGATAAATCCGTATAGCCTGAAAGGTGCGCGTCGCCGGATTTTGCCCGGGCTCGCGCGTACGCACTGCCTTGGCGACAATCTGGCTGAGTTGCCGCGTGGTGACGACAGGTTGTTCCTGGCGCGCAGCAACAATCGCTCTTGCAATCTGTTTAGCAAACCGTTCCTCGCCATAGTCACGTATCACCTCCCCGAGCAAACTCTCTTCCACTGTTGCCAGCCATTGCGCCGCAGTCTGGCCTCTACTGATATCCATGCGCATATCCAGTGGCGCGTCAAAGCGAAAACTGAAACCGCGTCGCTCGTCATCCAACTGCGGCGAAGACACGCCCAAATCCAGCAACACCCCATCCACTTCCCGCACTGCCAACTCATGCAACACCTCGGTCAGCCGCGCAAAACCGCTGTGCACGATCTGCAAGCGCGCGTCACTGATTTCACGCGCGGCCGCCACTGCAGTCGGATCCTTGTCCAGCGCGATCAGTCGCCCATGCTTACCCAGTTGCTGCAGAATCAGCCGGCTATGTCCGCCACGCCCGAAAGTACCGTCCACATAAATACCTTCCGGCCTTACCTGTAACGCTTCGACTGCTTCGTGCAACAACACCGTGGCATGGGCCAGGCCCATGCTCACAATGTGAACCCCTCCAGTTCGGGCGGCAGGTCGCCATCGGTAAAGCCGGTCATCTGCTCGTGTTGCGACTGCCAGCGCGCCTCGTCCCAGATTTCGAACTTATTGCCCTGACCGACCAGCATCACGCGCTTGTCCAGCGCGGCATAATTGCGCAGGGTAGAAGAAACCAGCACGCGGCCGGCGGCATCCATCGTCACATCTTCGGCATGGCCCACCAGAAAGCGCTGCAGGGAACGGATACGGGGATTGAATGCGGAAAGTTGCATCAGCTTTTCGCGAATCGGCTGCCATTCCGGTTGCGGGTACATCAACAGACAGCCATCGGCATCGGCGGTCAGCACCAACTGACCGGCGCAATGCGCAACCAGCATGTCGCGATAACGTGCCGGTATCGCGAGCCTGCCCTTGCTGTCCAGATTGAGTTGTGCCGCCCCTTGAAACATTAACCACCCCTGAGCCAATTAACCCACTTAAACCCACTTTTTACCACTTAAACCCACTATATTGAAAAAACTTGACCCGGTCAAGCGGAAAAACAGGTTTTCCCTTTGCAAGACAAATAGTTAGGCGTAAAAGTTAAAGCCGGTTAATTTACTTGATAAATAATGAGTTGCACAAGCAAGCTAAAGTTGTTTGTGAAATACGGGGATTTGCTGGGAATTTTATTGCGATGCGCGATTTGCGCTTTTGCCCGGACAGGCAAGGTAATAGTGAAGCCAGCCGATAAGCCGGGTTCTGTCGTGGACAGTCATTCCTCTAGGCGTTTCGTTACCTGACGCTCAAGCAACCTACCCGCAGGCGACGCGAGCAACGTCATGGCCTGCCTATTTGGTCTTGCTCCGGATGGGGTTTACCCTGCCGCTGGTGTTGCCACCAGCGCGGTGAGCTCTTACCTCGCCATTTCACCCTTACCGATTTGCTTCCCCAATCATCGCTGCGGCTTTCGCCGCTGCACTTCTTGGGTGACTTTGCCTCCCTTGCGGTCGGCGAAGTCAGCAAATCGGCGGTATATTTTCTGTGGCACTTTCCATCGCCTCACGGCGTCCGGTCGTTAACCGGCATCCTGCTCTGTGGAGCCCGGACTTTCCTC
>CAZMSI010000114.1:0-6339 GCA_964568895.1 uncultured Sideroxydans sp.
TGCTGGCGCTGCTTGCCCCCGCGCGCGGGGCCACGGGACCGCTCTCCCCGGCGGGCCAGGCTGCGGTCGGTGCAGCGGGCAGCGGCATCCTCTTTTACCTGCTCGGATACACGCTGATGAATCTGGCGGCGTTCGGCGTGATTTTCGGTGCGGTTGCCCTTTTCGAAGAACAGCGCGTAGTTGGAGCCGATCGCGACCAGCAGCAGCAGGCCGACCAGATGCATGATGGTCAGATGGATGCCGCTTAGCAGGATCACTGCGGTCACACACACCACCGCGCATACCAGCGGCGCGATCACCCTGAGCGTGCGCGCTGCGGATTTCAGCGCAACCAGCAACAGGGCGAAAATCACCAGGCAGCCGAGCTCGGACAGCAGCAGCACTTCATTCCGGTAGTTCTCGAACAGGCTGGTCGATTCTTCCAGCAGGTCGATGACGACGATGTGCGGCAGTCGCGTCGATTGCAGCGCGGCCTGCACCCGGTCGATGTCCAGCGGTTGCCCGGCGCTGCTGTTCAAGGCGCGCAACGGCATCAGTACCAGATAATCCCCGGCGCGCCTGACCAACAGCGAATCGACCAGCAGCGCGGCAGAGGTGCCGTCGAGGTCGGCGCGCAACAGGGGTTTGCGTGTGCGTGCCGCCTGCAGGTCGGACAGGAAACCCTGCAGCCGTTCCATCCTGACCGGTATGCCTTTAAGTGCCTGCCGCAGCCGCTGCTGCGCCTGTGCGGCATCGGGCAGCGCGGCCTGGCGCGCATGCTGGCGGGCAATGCTGGGCAGTACCAGCGCGGGCGAGTTGAAGCCGGCCAGTACATGGTTTTTCACGAGTCCTTGCAGCACCGCGCCGGTTCGTTCGGCACCCTGCAGCGCCTGCTCCGCGTTCGGTGCGGTGAAGGCAACCATGAAACGCAGGTCGGGTGCGCCGAGGTCGTTGCGCAGTTGTTGATCGAGTTGCTGGTCTGCCCGGGAAATCGGGCTTAGCGACGACAGGTTGCGATTCCATATGTGGTTGGCATGCATCAGGACGATGCCGCCGGCAACCAGCACCAGAACCGCTACCGCCCAGCGCAGGCCGCCGGCGCGATTCAGGATGCGGTCAAGCAGCAGACCGGGCTGGCTCAGGTCGCGCAGCTTGAGTTGCCGCGGCAGCAGTGTCGGCAACACCAGGCGCGTGACAATCACCGCCGCAATCAGTCCGCTGATGGAATACACGCCGAGCTGGGCCAGGCCCGGGAAACCCGAGAACAGCAGGGCGGCGAAACCGGCGATCGAGGTGGCAACGCCCAGCCAGATGGTGCGCCAGAACATGCCGGGACGTGCCTGTCCGGCATGCTGCAGGAAAAAATATATCGAGTAGTCCACGGCCTCGCCGATCAGGGTGGTGCCGAACCCCAGGGTGAGGCCGTGAACCTGCCCGAAACTCAGGCTGACTGTGGTGATGCCGACCAGCGTGCCGGAGAGCACCGGCAGCAGGCCCATGACGAGCAGCCTGGGCGAACGGTAGACCAGCAACAGCAGACACACCACCAGCAGCAGGCTGGCGCTCGCCAGGCGGGTCACTTCGCCCAGAATGGTGTTGCGCGACTTGACCGAGAACACGCTGGTGCCGCTCATCACGATGCGGGTGCCGGCCTGACGGCCCGGAATGCCGTTGAATACCTGCCGTATGGTGTCGATGGCTCGCGCCTGCGCTTCGGTGTCGGTGCCCGGCGCGCGGGTGTAGGCCAGCAGCACCGCGCGCTTGCCGTCGCGGGAGGCCCATGCGCCGTCCATGCTTTTCGGCTGGCTGTTGCCGCTGAACTGATCCAGCAAGCGCAGCGTTTCGCCGGTGGGGTCGCGCGGGAACAGCTTCTTGATGATCATCCCGGCATCGCCGGATAGCGCATCGATCGAGTTGCTGATGGCCGCATGCAATCCCTGTACGCTGAAGCGCTGGGGGGTGACGTCGGGACTGAGCAGGTAGCGGTTGTCGAAGAAATACGCGCGGTCGCGCTGTTCGGTGGCGGGGTCGCCGTTCTGTACGCCCACGAACAATCCCGTGTTGCGCAGCTTGTTCGCCAGTTCATGCGACAGCCTGGCACGCTCGGCGGCATCCCCGCCTTCGATGCCGATCATGATCAGGCGTCCGATGATGCCGTCGCGAAACTGGTCGACCAGCATTTGCTGGCGTTCGCTCGGTGCCTTGGGCATGAAGGCCGACAGGTCCGATACGAACGTCGTCCTGGCGATGACCAGTGCGCAGGCCAGCAATGTCGCCAGCCAGATGGTAATGATCAGCGGGCGCATGGTCTGTTTCATTGATCGTCTATATTGGTGATGACCATTTCGGAGTGGTCGCCATCGCTCTGGTCCATGCTTATCGTTTTGACGTCTGCGCCGGAGCCTCCGATGCGTATGCGGCTGAAGATGTTGCCGAGGCGCTTATGTCTGGGCGTGAGCACCAGTTGCCATTGTGTCAGCGAACCGGTGAGCTTGAGCGTGTAGAATTTTTCCAGCGCGCCGAGGTCACCCGCCAGGGTGCCGCGTATGCTTTCGATGAAGGCCGAGACTTCGGGGTGTTCCCCCAGGCTGAAGGTCCTCCGTTGCTTGCCGGGCCGATCGATGACGAGGATGTCGCCGTTCAGGGTCAGTGATTCCGGTCTGGGGGTCAGCGTGCGTTTCTCAAGCTTGTCGGGGGCGGTGAAAGAAAGATCGCCCGTGGAGATGAGCGGCCGGTCGATGATGCCGATATATTTTTTTTCGACGAAGGTGGCTTTCCCCGACTTGTTCTGCGACAGGATATGCATCAGCTGCGACAGTTGCAGGTCTTCGGCCTGGGCAGCGGGGGATGCCAGGGCGAAGAGCAGCCAGGCGATGGCGGCAAGAGCAATTTTGTTAATCGGTTTCACTGTCGGCGGATTTCCAGAAATCGTAAAAATTAAACCAGTTGAAGGGGGCTGCCCGGCAATGGCGCTCCAGCGCCTGCACGTATTGTTCCGTAACGTCGCGGATTTCCTGTTCACGGTTGGCTGGCGTCGAGCCTGAGAAATCCGCCAGCAGTTCGAATTGTATGTCATAGCGATTGCCGCCCCGGTACAGCCCGGCCATGAAAAAGACCGGATGGCGCAGCATTGCGGCCATGCGGAATGGGCCGGTGGGGAAGCGCGCGGGCGAGCCGAGGAAGGGCAGGGTGAGGTATTTTTCCGGTCCGCTCGCGCGATCGGCGAGGATGCCGACCATGCAACCCTGTTTCAGTTTGTGGTGGATGGCAATCATGGAATCGAGTTGGCCGAGCGCAATGATGTCCAGCATTGCATCGGGATTGATGGCGCTCAGCGCGCTGTTGAGCTGGCGTGCGTTTTCCGGGTACATCGCGACACAGACCTTGAGCGGGGTGTTGTCGCGGGCAATGCTGCGCAGCATCTCGAAACTGCCCAGGTGTGCGCCGAACAGGAAGCAGCCGGCATTGGCGGCATGCAGGGCTTGCAACGGTTCGGCGCCAAAAATGCGGATGTCGAACAGATCGTGGCGGTGGTTGAGCAGGTAGATGCGGTCGTGGATCGTGCTGGAGAAGGCGAGGATGTGGTGGTACAGGTCCGTCCAGGTGACGGGACGTTGCAGCACCCGGACAAGGTAGGCGCGGGAGGCCTGACGTGCCGCCGGTACCGCGAGCACGAAATACAGCGCGATTCCGTAGACGACAATGCGCGACAGCCGACGTCCCAGCAATAGTGAGAGCCGACGCATTACACCAAGCCAGAACATGTTGCCGCGTTCCTTGCGCTGCAGCCATTCCGGCATTTTGCCGGTTCCGGGCGTTTGTGGGGCGTCCGTCATGTGGCGTGACCAGTGGCGACGAGGAACTGGCCACTTGCGATGCGGCGCGTGCCGCAGCGTATTTCGAAACGGACCTGGCGGTTGCCGATTTCGTAGTCGAGCTCCAGCCTTTCGCCGGGTGCTGCCGGGCTGAGAAACTTTGCCGCCTGTAGCCCGTCCAGGGTCAGGCCGTGTTCCGATTCGACGATGCGTTGTACCCGGTCCAGCAACTGCACGCCCGGAATGATCGGCCGGCCGGGGAAGTGGCCGACAAAGACAGGGTGATCGGGTTCGAAGGGGAGCGGTATGACAGGCATCTCGGGTTTTTTATGCAAGGTGTGTGGCAATGAGTTCGGTCAGCGTGGCTGCCGTAATTTTGCCGTTGCCGTCGCGCGGCAGCACGTCGAGAAACACGATCGGTCGCGGCAGGAACACCGGGTCCAGTTGCTGGCGCAGGGCGGACCGGATGTCGTTGGGGCTCAGTCCGGGGGCGACCACGAATGCCGCCAGGCGGGAAACTTCGCGCTCCTGTGCGCATTCCGGAATGCAGAAGATGCCATCGTGCACACCGGGCAGGCTGGCGATGATCTGATTCAGAAAGGCCAGCGAACTGCGTTTTCCGGCGACGTTGACCATGTCCGAGTTGCGGCCCAGCAAACGGAACTGCGACGGACTGCTCAGTTCCAGCACGTCGTTGAGTGCTTGCGCGCTTTCCAGGTGGCCGCCGCTGACGATGGTGGCGCCCTGTTCCTGCTTCAGTACGATGCCTTCGAAAGTTTCCCATTCGGTATGCCGGGTGGGCTGGCGGGTGGCGATCTGCCCGGTTTCCGTGGAGCCATAGATTTCCAGGACCGGTGCGCCCAGCCGGGCTTCGACCTGGTTCGCCAGTTCCATGGAGAGCGGGGCCGTGGCGGAGACGAGGGCGGCAAGTTGCGGAAACTCGATATCGGCATCCACCAGTTTTTGCAGGTGGAACGGGGTGGTGAAGAGCAGGCGCGGCGCGGGCAGTTCGGCCAGCGCGGCGAAGACGTCGGCAGGGAAGAACGGCAACCGGCTGCTCAATTGCCCGCCGCCGAGCAGCGGCAGGAAAATCGTCGATTCGAGTCCGTACATGTGCTGGAACGGCACCGTGCCCAATACCGCGCACGGCTGGCCGGTTGTCGCCCATATGCGCTTTGCTTCGGCAGCGGCGCACTGGCATATCCGTCCGAAAGTCTTGGCGTGTCCGTGCGACTTGCCGGTGGAACCGGAGGTGTAGACCTGCATGATCCGCTGCTCGAAGGGAATGCGCGGGACGGCCGGGGCTGCCCCGGATATCGCGGCTGGACTGCCGGAAACCTGCAGGTATGGCAGGCGGAGGGGCGAGGACGGCTGGTCGCCCAGGCAAACCAGATCCGGCAATTCGCTACCCAGCCCGGTGACGACTTCCGGCGCGATGGAGTTGGGCAGGACGCTCAGCATGCCGCGGCAAATGCCGGCGAACAACGTCACCGCAAACCAGTAGCGATCCTTGCACAGGTTGAGGATGTGGCCGGTGTCGGGTATGCGTGCCGCCAATGCCAGCACGTCGTGCAAGAACTCGGCGCGGGTGACCGGTTGCGTTCCACGGTAGGCCACGATTGAGTCCATGCCGGATTCGGGCAGCAGCGGTAAGGAGTTCATCGTCACTATTGCGAGCTCTGGTGCTGTGAATATTCCCGGAAGGCCTGAATGGTTGCGATGACGCTTACGCGCGGGCCGTCTGGTTGCACACGCAGGCGTATAAGGTATTCCGCCACGAACATGGCGCCGAGCGAGAGCGGCGTCAACAGGTTGGCAAAGATCGACCATGCCTTGATCGGGGCGAAGAAAAATAGCAATACCGACAGTGCCGCACTGATCGCAAAATAGATCGTCCAGGCGAGCGTGACTTGCCAGGTGTAGCGGAGGTAATCCGCATCCAGCGGTTCGGGGACAATGAAGCTGGCAATGCGCGAACACAGTGCGGATGCGTGGCTGCGCCCCAGCGTGCTGCCGAAGATGATGCCGAGGATGGTCATGGCGCCGGCATGCTGGATGAAATAGATCCATGCGGCGTGATCGCGCAGCGCTTCCAGGTTCATGGCGATCCACAGGGCCCCGGCGATACAGAGCAGCAATAAAGGCAGCCGTGCTTTCGATTTCCAGGCGGTCGCCAGCGCCAGCGCGCACAGCGGGGCCAGCCCCAGAATAATCATGGCCAGCGGCGGGTGGTGCGAGGTGGTCGCGATATAGTCCAGACCGAGATAGATGGCGGCTGCAACGGCGATCAGCAGGTTCCTGATGGAAATCATTTCGCGATTCGTCCGTTCATTGGTCTGCCCGTCTGGTACTTCACGCCGGGGTTGGCGGGTTTTTTGGAAGGCCCAGGCAAAAGCCAGCGCCAGGGCGATGCCGGCGATGACGTCGAGCGCCATGTGTTGCTTGGTCGCCATGGTCGAATAAACGATTGCGGCAAACCAGCTTGCGCTAAGCAGGCGTGTGCCGCGGCCCAGTCCCAGCGCAGGCAGGCGCTGCCGCAGCCAGA
>CAZMSI010000115.1:0-6332 GCA_964568895.1 uncultured Sideroxydans sp.
TCGTCGACGGCCGCAACTCCAACACCGCGATGATCGTGGTCAACGACGTGCGCGAGATCGTCAATCGCTACAACCTGAAATGGATACAAGACCACGGCGGCAGCAAGCCGCCGGCACGGATCGAGACACGCGCCTGGTTCAATCCCAACCTGGAAAGCCGCTGGTTCTTCCTGCCCGGCATCGTCGGCATCCTCACGCTGCTGGTGACCATGCTGGTCACTGCGCTGTCGGTCGCGCGCGAGCGCGAGCAGGGCACCTTCGACCAGTTGCTGGTGACGCCGCTGCGCCCGGTGGAAATCCTGCTCGGCAAAACCCTGCCCGGCTTCATCATCGGCCTGGGCGAGGCTACGGTGATCGTGCTGGCCGCGGTGTTCTGGTTCAAGGTGCCGCTGGTGGGCAGCCTGTTCACGCTGTACACCGGCATTTTCCTGTTCCTGCTGTCCGGCGTCGGCGTCGGACTGATGATCTCCTCGTTCGCGGCGACCCAGCAGCAGGGCCTGCTCGGCGCGTTCATGTTCATGGTGCCCGGCATCATCCTGTCCGGCTTCGCCACGCCGATCCGCAACATGCCGCAGGTGGTGCAGGACATCACATTGCTCGACCCGCTGCGCTACTTCCTGGTGGTGCTGCGCGGCGTATTCCTCGAAGGCATGCCGTTCCACCTGCTGCTCAACCAGTTCTGGCCGATGGCGCTGATCGGCGTGGCCGCGCTCGGCATCGCCGGCTGGCTGTTCCGGCACCGCATGTACTGATGGGCGCAATGGCCGAAAACGAACACACCCCTTTTGCCGGACGCGCGTTGCGGCTTACGCTTGTTTACGTTGCGCTCGCCGGCCTTGGCGGGTGCGCTACCACTTCGAATATGGGGCAACTGGAGCAATCGCACTCCGGTGCGCCGATCAGGATGCTGGTAATGGAGTCACCCATGGTAATCGCTCAGGACAGGCTCCATGCGGCATTGGCTCCGGACATCAAGGCGGGATCACCCGCCGCGGACGAGCTGATTACGAAGGGGGAACAGCATGCGCAGCAATATGCCCTGGCTGCGATGGAATCGGATCTGGATAAGCAGACCGGCCTTGAGGTCATACCGTCTGCGGCGGAAAGCAGCGTGCCGCTCGATGACATCCGGAAACAGAATTTTGCAAGCACCATAACGCAGGACGAGGCGGACAGGCTGCGGACGGCCACCGGCGCCGATGCGTTGCTGAGATTCGGTATTACCGACTACGGCCTGACGCCCAAAGCCTGGCGCAAGGGCTATATCACGTTCGAGGTTGCCTCAACATTGGCGGTCGCGGGCATCATCGCCTATACCGGCTCCACTGCCGCGCACGCTGCTGCGGGTGCCTATCTGGCGCAGGAGACGGTCGAGGAGACGGCCGAGGGTTATGCCGGCTTCCGGGCGCTGGATGTTGTGTACAGGCCGGTCAGGATAGAGGCGGAACTTGTCAGCCTGAATCCGGTCGCAACAATCTGGAAATCCGGCGATACGGGATTATCCGATGCGCGCTGGTCCCGCCTCACCGGCAAAGTGGCCGCCGCCGAACGCAACAAACAACTGGATCAGGCAACGGACGATGCCGTCAAGGATGTGATTGCCGATTTATCCTCGGCAAACCGCATGTATTGAGGATATTGCCGCGCTTAATCCTGAGTTAAGTTTTTTTATTTATCCTGTGTGGAGCAGTAGTCGCACTCCACCCTCTGACAGCCAGAACAAAAATCAAGGATTCCGCATGAACGATACGACCAGGAATGCACTGAGCAAAGTACCCGAGGTCACCCTGATCTTCTGGATCATAAAAATCCTGGCCACCACGCTGGGCGAAACCGGTGGCGATACCCTGTCGATGTCGATGCATCTGGGCTACCTGGTCAGCACCGGCATCTTCGCCGCGGTATTCTTCATCGCAGTGATGGTGCAGATCACGGCGAAGAAATTCCACCCGGTGATCTACTGGGTCACTATCATCGCCACCACCACGGTCGGCACCACGCTGGCGGATTTCGCCGACCGTTCGCTGGGCATCGGCTATGCCGGCGGTACCACCATCCTGTTCCTGTCGCTGATGGCGTCGCTGTTTATCTGGAAGCAAACACTCGGCACGGTGGCCGTGGACAGCGTCAGTTCGCCGAAATCGGAAATGTTCTACTGGGTCACCATCATGTTTTCGCAGACGCTGGGCACCGCGCTCGGCGACTGGGCCGCCGATACCGCCGGCCTCGGTTACGGCGGCGGCGCGCTGCTGTTCGGAACGATGCTGGCAATACTTGCTGCAGCCTACTACCGCACGAAAATCTCCCACACCGTGCTGTTCTGGATGGCATTCATCCTGACGCGCCCGCTCGGCGCCGTGGTCGGCGATTTTCTCGACAAGCCGCTGGCGCACGGCGGGCTGGCATTGAGCCGCTACTCGGCGTCTGCGACTCTGATCGCCATGATCGTGTTTTTCATCTTCGCCTTTTCACACCGGCCCGCCACCAAATTACATTGATAAATCATGGCTTGCGCGTGTTAATACTGATTGACTGTCCATGCGTAATGCGTTCTACTGAAACCATCTGCCCGCGCGGGAATAACTTAACGGGAGGACGATGTGGGTAACAACCATTCAGACCGGTTAGACGGGGCGGCTCAACTCTCCCCGCATCGCACTATCTTCCGCATGCTGGTCATCCTGGTGACGTCGATTTTTGTTGTCGAAACCCTGCTGATGCTGGCCTACGACCGGTTTGCGCAGCTGCACACCTTCGCCGGGGATTTGCTGGATGGCGTACTGCTGACCATCCTGATTTCCCCCATCATGTACTTCTTCCTGTTCCGCCCGATGCACGGCAACATCGTTGCGCTGCATGAGGCGAAGAAATTACTTGGCAACCAGCGCGATCACCTGGAAGAACTGGTGCAACAGCGTACCGCCGAGCTGGTCGAGCGTCACGAGCAGCAGGCCAGGCTGATGCAGGAGCTGGAAAGTGCCGAAGAGAAATATCGCAACCTGGTCGAGTGCCTCCCTTCCATTACTTATGTGATGACGCTTGAAGATGATGGAAGGCTGACGTTCATTAGCCCGCAGATCGAAGAGCTCGGGTTTGCCGTGGCCGACTGGACCGAGACCCCCGATTTCCGCTCACAGCGCATGCATCCGGAGGATCGTGAGCGGGTGGAACAGGTATTGGTGCACAGCCGTGACAGCGGCGAACCGTTCCGTTGCGATTACCGGCTGTTTGCCAGTGACAACAAGGTGCGCTGGTTCCATGACGAGGCCAGCGTGGTTTGCGACTGGGAGGGCCGGATGTCATACCTGCAGGGGGTGATGCTCGACATCACGGAGAACAAGGAGATGGAAGAAGAACTCGCCGAGCATCGCTACCGCATGGAACAGAATGTGGCGCGGCGCACCGAGCTGATGGAACGGCGCATCAACGTGCTGGAATCCGCCAATACCCGGCTGTGCAGCATGCTCAACGAGTACGAGAGCCGGTTGCGCCAGGCCAAATCGACGCATTTGCCCGAGCTGCTGAAATCGCTGGTGGAGGATGCGGTCATCGTGGCAGACATCGACGGACTCGTCATCATGCTCAATCCTGCAGCCGCACACCTGCTCAAGCTGGATGAAGGGCAGGCGTTGCGCCGCCCGCTGGCCGAAGTGCTGCCGCTTTCCACCAGTGGCGGCCTGGATATTGCAGACATGCAGCGGCGCTGTCTGGTAGATCATGAGAAGGTGCAACTCGAATTGGCAACCCTGCTGCGCAAGGAGGGCGGGGCGGTGGACGTATTCGGCTGGTTTGCGCCGGTGGTCAATGCCGATGGAGAGGCCACCAGCCTGCTGGTGCTGCTGCATCCTGCGGTGGCGGACGAAGCCTGCTACTAGATCCCACCTCAAAACTACTGCGCTCGCTACGTTTTCGGGTGGGTTCTGGCCGGTTCTGGATTTACCACTTTAGAAGTTTTTTGCCCAACCACAATCCAAGTAAACCCACCGCCAGCATCGGCAGGTAATGCCACAGCAGCACGTGGTGGATCGAGTCGTTCACCTCGTGCAGGCGCAGCCACAGCGCGCCGACGCTGAACGCGGACAGCACCGCGATGCTGCCGGCCCAGCGGGTGTGCGTGCTGGCGTACTTGCGCATTGCGTAGAAGGTCCACGCGCCCGGCAGCAATGACACCAGGATGATGCTCAATGTGCACTGCCAGCTGTGCACCGGCAGCGGCGCGGGCGGATTGTCGGCATGCCAGGCGGCCAGCATCAGCAGCACGAACAGCGCGAACAGCGCCAGCGGCGCGTATGCCAGCGCCTGCTTCTGGTGCAGGTCGGGGAAGGCGAGCACGGCCGCGCTGAACGCGGTGGCCAGGAAGATCAGCAGCAGCGCGACCAGTTCGGCTACGTACAGCGGATTGTGCAGCGCATGTGCCAGATCCGGGCGCAGGCCGGTGACAAGCAGCGCCACCACGAGATAGCCCGCGCCCGCGCCTATCCACTTCAGGGCCAGCACGAACGGATGCGGCGCAGGCGCAACCCGCGTTGCATCCTCCGCCAGCGATTCCACCAGTTGTTCGATGTCTGCCATTGATCCTTATCTTTCCAGTTTCTCTCTTAACACTTTGTAGGCGCGATGCGCCGCCACCTTCACCGCCGATTCCGTCATGCCCAGCTTTTCCGCCGTTTCCTTCGCGGTGTAGCCGTCGCGGTGCATCAGCTGCAGGATGGTTGCCTGTTTTTCGGGAAGCAGTTTTTCCACTTCCCCACTGATAGATTCGTAGCTGATGCCGGTTTCGGTTACATCGTCGTGCAGAATATTTTCCAGATCGGCGATGTCCGTCGCATGGTGCAACTGGTCGGCATAGTGCTTGCGCAGGTAATCCTGCAGGCGAAAACGGGCGATAGCATACACCCATGGCTTGTAGGGTCGCTCGCCGTCGTAGGTATGGCGCGCCTTGTGGATGGAGATCAATATTTCCTGCAACACATCGTCCACCTCGCTGTCGAAACTGAGGCGCCGGGACAAATACGGCCGCAGCAGGCGCGCGGTCTCGCGCAGCAGCTCGGCATAGGCCTGCTTGTCGCCCTGCAGCGACTGGCGCATCAGCACTTCCAGGTTTGCGGTCTGTTCCGTCATGTAACTTTTTTCGCGCTTGCTCCGAATCAGTGGGTGCACGGGTAATTCATCCCGTGGCAATGATGCCATCTTTTAACGACAGATTTGAAGGAGATTCAAATGAACAAGATTTCTCATATGTTGCTCGCACTGTGCCTGGTCACCACCGGCAGCCTGGTGCTGACCCAGAGCGCCGCGGCCATGGATGACATGGACAAGGGCTCGATGACCATGGAAAAGGGTTCCATGGGCAACGGTGCGATGATGGAAAAGGGAACCATGCAGAAGGACAGCATGGATAAGGGCATGATGAAAAAAGACACCATGAAGAAGAAAATGCACAGCAAGAAGAAAATGATGAAGAAAGACAAAATGATGAAGCAGGACAAAATGATGAAGCAGGACAAGATGGATCAGGGCAGCATGCAGCCAATGAATTGATGCCGGCATTGGGTGCGGCCGCGATGTAACCATTTTGCGGCCGCCTCCGCATCAACGATCAATAACCACAAGCGGGACGAACATCATGAACAGACGCGAATTCATCAAGCTGGCGGCAGGCGGTGCAGGCATCCTGCTGATACCGGGTTTTGCGCTGCGCGCTTTTGCCGAGGAACAAATAAAAAAACCCGCGGAGCCAATAGTAAAACTCATCCGCAGCAACGCCGAGTGGAAAAAACTGCTCACCCCCGAGCAATACTACATACTGCGCGAGGAGGGCACCGAACGCCCGTTCACCAGCCCGCTGCTGCATGAGGAACGCGCCGGCACGTTCGTCTGCGTCGCCTGCGGCCTGGAACTGTTCCCGTCGAAATACAAGTTCGATAGCGGCACCGGCTGGCCCAGTTTCTACGACGTCATCCCGGGCCACGTCGAAACCAAAAAGGATTTCGCGCTGATCCTGCCGCGCACCGAATACCACTGCGCACGTTGCGGCGGCCATCACGGCCACGTGTTCCACGACGGCCCCAAACCCACCGGCCTGCGCTACTGCAACAACGGCGCTGCGCTGCGCTTCATTCCGGGGAAAGGCTGAACATGAACGGCATCGACATCGGACTCGCGTTTCTCGAAGGCATCTCGCTGATCGTCTCGCCCTGCATCCTGCCGGTGCTGCCGCTGGTGCTGGCGACCTCGGTCGACGGCGGCCGCAAGCGGCCATACGGCATCATCATCGGCTTCGTGATCGCGTTCAGCGTGTTCGCCATCGTGGCACGCAAGGTCGTGGCCGC
>CAZMSI010000116.1:0-6324 GCA_964568895.1 uncultured Sideroxydans sp.
CGCCCGCGTTGTCGCTTACGGGCGCGGCAGCCTGTGCTACCGCCGGAGCGGGAGCAGGCCGGTTGGGCGCAGGTGTGGCGGCTGGCGCCGGCGCGGCGGGAGCCGCTGCAGGCGCAGGGGCCGCTTCAGTTTTCGGCGCGGCAGCGGCTTCGCCACTGGCTTCCACCAGTGCGATCAGCGAGCCTTCCGATACCTTGTCGCCCAGCTTGACCTTGAGTTCCTTCACCACGCCGGCAAACGGCGAGGGCACGTCCATCGTTGCCTTGTCGGTTTCCAGCGTGATCAGCGAGTCTTCTGCGTTCACGCTGTCGCCGGCGGCAACCATTACCTCGATGATCTCGACATCCTTGAAGTCGCCGATGTCCGGCACCAGTATTTGCTTGATTTCTGCCACGTGCGCCCCCTATACCGTCACCGGATTGGGTTTATCCGGATCGATCTTGTAGAGCTTGATCGCACGGTTGACTTCCTTGGCGGCTATCGCACCGTCATCGGCCAGTGCCTTGAGCGCGGCCACTGCGACGTAGTAGCGATCCACTTCGAAGAAGTGGCGCAGCTTCTTGCGTGTGTCGGAACGGCCGAAGCCGTCCGTACCCAGCACCTTGTAGCGCGCGGAAACGTAGGGACGGATCTGGTCGGCATAGCTCTTGATGTAGTCGGTTGCGGCGATGGCCGGGCCGCTGCGCGGCGCCAGACATTGCTCGACATAGCTGATGCGACGTTTCTTTTCCGGATGCAGCATGTTCCAGCGCTCGCAGTCCAGGCCATCGCGGCGCAGTTCGTTGAAGCTGGTCACGCTCCACACGTCGGCCGCCACATTGAAGTCCTTGGCCAGCAATTCTGCGGCCGCCATCACTTCGCGCAGGATGGTGCCGCTGCCCAGCAGTTGTACCTTGGGCGCCTTGGCCTTGCTTTCGGACAGCAGGTACATGCCCTTGATGATGCCTGCTTCTGCGCCCTTCGGCATCGCCGGGTGGGTGTAGTTTTCGTTCATCACCGTCAGGTAATAGAACACGTCTTCCTGTTCCTGGTACATGCGGCGCATGCCGTCCTGCACGATTACCGCCAGCTCGTATGCAAAGGTCGGGTCGTAACTTACGCAGTTGGGAATCAGCGCTGCCTGGATGTGGCTGTGGCCGTCCTGATGCTGCAGGCCCTCGCCGTTCAGCGTGGTGCGACCGGCGGTACCGCCGACCAGGAAACCGCGCGAACGCATGTCTCCGGCCGCCCATGCCAGGTCGCCGACACGCTGGAAACCGAACATCGAGTAATAGATGTAGAACGGGATCATCGCCACGCCGTGGTTGGCATAGGAGGTTGCAGCAGCCATCCAGTCGGCCATGCCGCCGGCCTCGTTGATGCCTTCCTGCAATATCTGGCCGGTCTGGTCTTCCTTGTAGAACATCAGCTGGTCGGCATCCTGCGGCGTGTACAGCTGGCCCTTCTGCGAGAAGATGCCGAGCTGGCGGAACATCCCTTCCATGCCGAAGGTGCGCGATTCGTCCGGCACGATGGGCACGACCAGTTTGCCGATGTTCTTGTCCTTGACCAGCATGCCGAGCAGGCGCACAAAAGCCATGGTGGTGGAAATCTCGCGATCCTCGGTGCCCTTCAGCAGCGCTTCGAATGCCTCCAGTCCCGGCACTTGTAAAGGTTGGGCGACGGGCTTGCGGAGTGGCACGGTACCCATCTGCTCGCCGCGTTTGCGCAGGTATTTCATTTCCTGGCTGTCGTTTGCCGGGCGGCAGAACGGCAGTTTGGGCAGGTCGGCATCGCTTACCGGAATATTGAAACGGTCGCGGAATTTGCGCAGTGCGTCCTCGCCGACTTTTTTCTGCTGGTGGGTGATGTTTTGCCCTTCACCCGCTTCGCCCATGCCGTAACCTTTCACCGTCTTGGCCAGGATTACCGTCGGCTGGCCTTTATGTTTGGCCGCCGCAGTATAGGCGGCGAACACCTTGTTCGGGTCGTGGCCGCCGCGGTTGAGGTGCCAGATTTCGTCGTCCGACATGTCCTCGACCAGCTTCAGCAGTTCCGGGTATTTGCCGAAGAAGTGTTCACGCACGTAGGCGCCGTCCCTGGACTTGTACGTCTGGTATTCGCCGTCCACGACTTCTTCCATGCGCTTCAGCAGCAGACCACTCTTGTCCTTGGCAAGCAAGCGATCCCAGCGGCTGCCCCACACTACCTTGATCACGTTCCAGCCGGCGCCGCGGAATACACCTTCCAGTTCCTGGATGATCTTGCCGTTGCCGCGCACCGGGCCGTCCAGGCGCTGCAGGTTGCAGTTGATGACAAAAATCAGGTTGTCCAGATGTTCGCGCCCGGCCATCGAGATTGCGCCCAGCGATTCCGGCTCGTCGGTTTCGCCGTCGCCGAGGAAGGCCCACACCTTGCGGCCTTCGGTGTCGGCGATGCCGCGATGCTGCAAATAGCGCATGAAGCGCGCCTGGTAGATCGCCATCAGCGGACCCAGGCCCATCGATACCGTGGGGAATTGCCAGAAGTCCGGCATCAGCCAGGGGTGCGGATAGGAAGACAGGCCACCGCCGTCCACTTCCTGGCGGAACTTGTACATCTGTTCTTCGTCGATGCGGCCTTCGAGGAAGGCGCGTGCATACATGCCGGGCGAGGAATGGCCCTGGAAGTACACCAGGTCGCCGCCATGGTCGTCGGTCTTGCCGTGGAAGAAATGGTTGAAGCCCACGTCGTACAGCGTGGCCGCCGAAGCAAAGCTGGCGATGTGGCCGCCCAGTTCCGACGATTCGCGGTTGGCATTCAGGATCAGCGCCATCGCATTCCAGCGCGTCAATGCGCGGATGCGGTGTTCCATCTCATAGTCGCCTGTTGACCGCTGTTCCTTGTCCAGGGGGATGGTGTTGAGGTACGGGGTGTTGGCGCTGATCGGCAGATCTGCGCCGCCCAGCCGTGCCTGGCCGATCATGCGCTCGATCAGGAAGTGCGCGCGCTCCGGCCCTTCGTTTTCCAGCACCGAGGCCAGAGCGTCCAGCCATTCCTGGGTTTCCTGCGGATCGATGTCCGGGATGTTGTTTTCCATGTTTCTACTCTTCTCCTGCAAAATTCTGCTATGTGTCGCGCGCATCTGGCGCAACGCAATATATGGTCTCGTTCTCCGTCACCAGCCATTCCACTTTGCGGTCGGTGGCTTCCTGCGGGATGCCATCGACGATCTGCATCGCGAAAGCCGCAGCAGCCAGCACCGGGCTGTGTTCGGTGCGTGCCAGCAGCTTGTCATAAAATCCGCCGCCGTAACCCAGTCGCGCGCCATCGCGTCCGAATGCTACGCCGGGCAGCAGGATAAAGTCGATTTCCTGCAACTGCTCCAGCCGCGCGCAGCGTTCCGGTATCGGCTCGCGTATGCCATAAGCGCCGGGGGCAAGCTGTTCGGCCACGTCTTCAACGTGATACAGGTCCAGTTCCCCGGTTGCCGTGTTCACCTTCGGCAGCAACAGGCGCTTGCCGTCGCGCAGCACTTGCTGCAGCCAGGGTTCGCTGACGAACTCGGCACCAAAGTGCATGTAGCCCAGCACGGTGCGCGCTTCGCAATACGGGGGTAATTCCAGCAGGCGTGCCGTTATTTCGCGGCTCAGCCGAAGGTGTAACTCCTCCGCCAGCGCAGCGCGGCCGGCAATTATACTTTGCCTGAGGGTCTGCTTCATAGCCTGCGCCGTCATAACCACTGCACCCAGCGTGGTTGTTCAGCTGAGGAACAGGCGGTAGGCGGGGTTGTCGCTCTCATCCCAGTAGAGGTAGCCGAGCTGGTCGAGGAAGGCCTTGAGTGCCTTTTTGTCATGGTGCGGCACCTGCATGCCGACCAGTACGCGGCCAAAGTCGGCACCGTGGTTGCGGTAATGGAACAGGCTGATGTTCCAGCTGTGGTTCATGCTGTTGAGAAAGTTCATCAGCGCGCCAGGACGCTCCGGAAACTCGAAACGGAACAGGATTTCATCCTTGATGCCGGGCGCGTGCCCGCCGACCAGGTGGCGCAGGTGCAGCTTGGCCATCTCGTTGTCGGTGAGGTCCAGCGTTTTGAGGCGCTTCTTTTCCAGTGTAGCAACCAGCTTGGCGGTTTCTGCAGGGTCGCGCACCTGGATGCCTACGAATACCCGCGCCTCCCTGGAATCGGCATAGCGGTAGTTGAATTCGGTGATGTTGCGCTTGCCGATCAGCGAGCAGAACTGGCGGAAGCTGCCGGGCTCTTCCGGGATGGTGACCGCGAGGATGGCTTCACGCTTCTCCCCGAGTTCTGCACGCTCGGCGACGAAGCGCAAACGGTCGAAGTTCATGTTGGCGCCGCTTTGCACGGTGACCAGCGTCTGGCCCTTGAGCTTTTCGCGCGCCGCATACAGCTTGGCGCCGGCCACGGCGAGCGCGCCCGCCGGTTCGAGGATGGAGCGCGTGTCTTCGAACACGTCCTTGATCGCGGCACAGGTGGCGTCGGTGTCGACCAGCACGATTTCATCCACCAGTTCGCGGCACAGGCGATAGGTCTCCTGACCGACCTGTTTGACCGCCACGCCGTCGGCAAACAGGCCGACATGGTTCAGTACCACGCGGCGCCGGCTTTTGAGCGAGCGGGCCATGGCATCCGAATCGACCGGCTGTACGCCAATCACCTTGATTTCAGGGCGCACCTGCTTGACGTAGGCGGCCACGCCGGAGATCAGTCCGCCGCCGCCGATGGCGCAGAAAATCGCGTGGATCGGCCCGGGATGCTGGCGCAGGATTTCCATGCCGACGGTGCCCTGGCCGGCGATCACGTCCGGATCGTCGTAAGGGTGAACGTAAGTCAGTTTGTGTTTTTTCTCGAGCTTGTGCGCGTGCAGGCTGGCATCGGAATACGACTCGCCGTGCAGCACGACCTCGCCGCCGCGGCGCCTGACCGCGTCGATCTTGATTTGCGGGGTGGTGGCCGGCATTACGATGATGGCCTTGCAGCCCAGTTTTTTGGCGGACAGCGCCACGCCCTGGGCATGGTTGCCGGCGGAAGCGGCGATGACGCCGCGTTTCAGCTGGGCCGGAGTAAGCTGCGCCATCTTGTTATAGGCACCGCGCAGCTTGAACGAAAACACCGGTTGCATGTCTTCACGCTTGAGCAGGACGGTATTGCCGATGCGCGCGGACAGGTTGGGCGCAAGCTCCAGCGGACTTTCTATGGCCACGTCGTAGACGCGGGCGGTAAGGATACGCTTGAGGTAGTTTTGCATGACTGAATTGCGGATACGAGTATTATGAAATAATCATGCAAGGTTAGCAGGAATTGCAGGCATGCTGAAGGGTTTCATTGCGCTGTGATTTGCCGGCGTGTTCCTAAAACCGCCGATTCCTGCAATAATCGAAACACGGAAACGAATCGGAACAGGACATAAACAATAATGAGCATGACACAGGACGATATGAAGCTCGCGGTGGCCCAGGCAGCCATCGAGCACGTTCCCGCCAGTTGCGTCGTGGGGGTGGGCACCGGCTCCACTGCCAACTTCTTCATTGACGAGCTGGCTAGGATCAAACACCGTATCGACGGTGCGGTAGCCAGTTCGGAGGCGTCGGCCAAACGCCTGCAGGGGCATGGCATCCAGGTGATTTCGCTGAACGAGTCGGGCGACCTGGAGGTGTACGTGGACGGCGCGGATGAGATCACCCGCCACATGCACATGGTCAAGGGCGGGGGTGGCGCGCTGACGCGCGAGAAAATTGTCGCTGCGGCCAGCCGCAAATTCGTCTGTGTGTGCGACGCCAGCAAGCTGGTGGACATGCTCGGCAAATTTCCGCTGCCGATCGAGGTCATCCCGATGGCGCGCAGCTACGTTGCGCGCCAGCTGGTCGCGCTGGGTGGGCAGCCGGAATTGCGCGAAGGCTTCACCACAGACAATGGCAACCTGATCCTGGATGTGCACGGCCTGCAGATATTGAACCCGGTGGAACTGGAAGCCACGCTGAACAATATTGCAGGGGTGGTAACCAATGGTTTGTTTGCGCGCCGCCCGGCAGATGTGCTGTTGCTGGGCACGCCGGATGGCGTGCAGACATTGACCGCCACGTAACAAAACTGTCATGGCGTGCGGGTAGCATGACGGGTCGCCCTTAATCCCGAGCTAGCAAGAAAGGCATTTATGGCATCCAGCGAACATACCTCAAAACAATTCGATGCCGAACTCGAGGCAGTGCGCGCGCGCGTGCTGCAAATGGGCGGGCTGGTGGAAAGCCAGATCCAGCAGGCATTCGAAGCCTTGATCAGCGGCGATGTGGCGCTGATGA
This sequence comes from uncultured Sideroxydans sp., assembly GCA_964568895.1. Lineage (GTDB taxonomy): Bacteria > Pseudomonadota > Gammaproteobacteria > Burkholderiales > Gallionellaceae > RI-121. The sequence goes on from CAZMSI010000116.1 coordinate 6,280, forward strand.
ACAAGGTTATCGGTGACGATCACCGCGTAAATGCGATGGAAGTCG
>CAZMSI010000117.1:0-6280 GCA_964568895.1 uncultured Sideroxydans sp.
TATTTGAGAAATTACAGTTGGCCCAGTATAGATAAGGGATTTCCACGTAGATTGATCATTGATATGGCGTAATTACTATGACTGGAACAACTTTATTAAGTCATACTGACCCATCATCTGTCATTTGCAGTGGTGATTTTGCTTGGAATCCGTACTCATTGCAGTTCTTGAAATCCACGGTATCGTTAGTGCATATATCTGCAGATAATTTTTTCGCTGCTGCTGCAAGTACCTTGTCTTCAATTCCTTTGATATTAGAAAATGTTTCTCCTTCATCCTTCGATACTCTAGGTAAGATCACTAAACGACTAAACTGCATTGCCTCATGGAAGGCGCGACGCAGATCGATTCCAGTTTCTTTTGCAGCACGAGCGATTGCTTTCTCTGCCTCATCAATCGTGTTTGTGATTACGTAACCAGATATCCTGCCAATTTGGATTTCTCGAATAATCTGTCTAGATTTTGATTGCGGCACAAAAAGGCCCGTTAACAGCACATTGGTATCGATGAGAATTCGCTTTTCCACTGAATGCATCATGATTGCTATGTCGTCACCATACTTACAAGTTAGTAGCGCATTTTCGACAGACTGATAACAGAGGGGCTAGAAAAACATCTGGCGAAAAGTACCACCAATTCTCCCTGTTATCCATATCCCATTGGGCCTAGTTACTCCTGGCTGGCCAAGGCGAACTCAATAAGCAGGAAAACAAACGGCATCCAGAAATGTGTGCCGTTATATGTGCCGGATTGGCACGCTGATCTCGACTCGAACTGAGGTCAGCTTAGGCAAGAAGACCTGCCATATCGTCGTTTTGGCTCAATGGCGGCTTTGGCCGATGAAGAGACAATCAGCACGCTGGGTCAATATTCAACCGGCGCTAATATTTGCCATAATAAGCGCCCAAACCGGAAGTATGACGATGACAATCCAGCCCCAGCTAAGGCCGAACTTTGGAACAACGAATGAATACACAGCGATTCCGATCATAGTCAGAATAAAAATGATGTTCGCAAGGCAGGACACCCGCTTGGGAAGTACGAAGCCTCTTTCTTTTATATTGTTCATGTTAGAAGTGACCCGTTTGATTGGACAGAATGAATCGACCCCGATTCACTAGACAGGTTCCCGTCAAATCGTCCGAAATGGGCATACATATTGTCATTCATCACACTATGCCAATAGTCAGCTATGGCCGACAAGCCGTCGTCACAATGACTATCCTTAGGGCCTCCTTACTTAAGCATCCCCCGCAACGCATCGGCTACCGTTGGATAACGCAACACCACTTTCAGCTCCCGCTTCATGCGGTGGTTTTCCAGCTGCCGCGATTCGTTCATGAAAGACCATAGCGCGGGGGATACCGCTTGCCGCACCTGCGCGCGCAGCTGCCGGGGCGGGCGCGACAGGTTATGGGCATCGGCCACTGCGTCGAAGTAGTCGCCCATTTTCAGGTTGCTGTCGTCGCTGGCGTGATACACGCGGCTCGGCTGCGCATGGCGCAGCGCGGCAATCACGATGCGCGCCAGATCGTCGGCATGGATATGGTTGGTGTAACTGTCCTCCTCGGCAACGATGGCCGGCGTGCCGGCGCGCAGCCGTTCCAGCGGCAGGCGTTCCGCCGCATAGATGCCGGGTACGCGCAGGATGGATGCGGATACGCCGTTGCGTTTTGCCCAGGCACAGATTTGCCGCTCGGCATCCAGTCGGCGCCGGGCGCGCAGCGTTTGCGGATTCGGTGCCCGTGCTTCGTCCACCCGTTCTCCGCCACAGTCACCATACACGCCGCTGGTGCTGATGTAGACGAAACGCTTTGGCAATGTGCCTTGCGCCAGCGCCGCAAGCAGGTTGCACGTGCGCGGGTCGCGCTCTCCCCTGTCGGCAGCACCCGCAAGGAGTACGCCGGCGGGTTCCCCGCTGCTTTGCATCGACCCTGCCGCAGGCGGTGCAAAGTGCAGCACGCTATCCGCCAGCCCGGCAATCCGTTGCAGGCTGCGCCGATTATCAAGATCAGTCTGCAGCGGCACGATGCCGGCGGCACGCAATTCGGCAGCACGTTCGGGCCGGCGCACCAGACCAAACATACGGTAGCGACCGCGCAATTCCCTTGCGACGCGCAGGGCGATGTCACCGCATCCGGCAATCAGAATTTTTTCCATGCGCCGATTATGCGTTAAAATCGCGCATTTCGCGTAGGCAGCAGAATCATCATGGCATTCAACATTACCATCAAACCGAGCAACCACCAGTATTCCTGCGAGGCCGACGAGACCATCATCGAATCCAGCATCAAGCATGGTTTTACGCTGCCCTACAGCTGCCGCGATGGCGTGTGCGGCGCCTGCAAAGGCAAGATTCTCGAGGGTGAGGTCGATTACGGCGAGTACCAACCGTTCGCGCTGAGCGAGGCGGAAAAAGCCGATGGCATGGCGCTGTTCTGTCGCTCGAAACCGAAATCCGATCTGGTGATCGAATGCCACGAGGCGACCAGTAGCGCCGACATTCCCGTGAAAACCCTGCCTTGCCGCGTGCAGAAAATGGAAAAGGTTGCAGACGACGTGATGGTGTTGTACCTCAAGCTGCCGGCCAACGAACGCCTGCAGTTCTTCGCCGGACAATACATCGACATCCTGCAGAAGGACGACAAGCCGCGCAGCTTCTCGCTGGCCAACGCGCCGCACGACGATGAATTGCTGGAACTGCACGTCCGCAACATCACGGGCGGCAAATTTACCCAGCACGTATTCCACGAAATGAAGGAAAAGGACATCCTGCGCATCAAGGGGCCGCTCGGCAGTTTCTATCTGCGCGAGGACAGCAGCAAACCAATTCTATTCGTTGCCAGCGGCACCGGCTTCGCGCCGACCAAGGCCATCATCGAGCACGCGCTGCAACTGGGCGTACAGCGTTCGATGCATTTTTACTGGGGGGTGCGCAAGCAGGCCGATCTGTACATGATGGCAGAGATTGAAAAGTGGAAATCCCGGGGCATTAAATTCACCCCCGTGGTGTCGGACGAGCCGTGGCCGGGACGCGGCGGCTTCGTACACCAGGCAGTGCTGGAAGATTTCACCGACCTTTCCGGCTATCAGGTGTATGCCTGCGGCTCACCGGTGATGGTGGAAGCTGCACATCGCGAGTTCACTACGACACGCGGCCTGCCCGCCGGGGAATTCTTCTCCGACGCCTTCACCTTCGCGCCCAAGGCGTGAGGCCGCGCGGTAGCAGCACGAATCAGCTGTTACCCGCCAGTTCGGCCGACTTCTGGAAATAGCGGGAGGCCTCGTCCGGCTTCTGCAATTTTTCCAGCAGGTGCGCCAGCGCGGTATAGGCAGTGCGCGTCGGTGCCACGCTGATGCTGGCCTCCAGATAGCTCTGCGCCTTGCCCCATAATCCCTGGTGCAGGCACAGCTTGCCCAGCGCCAGCAACAGCGCCGCATCGTTCGGGTGCTTCTTGAGCCAACCTTCCGCCTTCTCGATCCGCGCCACCACCTCGCCGCCCGTGCATTCGCCGTACAGTGCCAGCAGACCGCTGTCCCATTTCGACTCCAGGCTCTCCGCCAGGATGCGTTGCGCCATGGCGCAGTCCTTGAGCTGGATAAAGATGTGTGCCGCCGCCGCTGAGACCCTGGCGCGGCGCCTGAAGTTGCCCGGGATGGATTTCCATATTTTCTGCAACTCCGGTGCACCCTGGGCGCGCCCCAGCTTGCCGATATAGGCCTGTTGGCGCATCTGTTCAATGGCAGTAGCATCCAGCGCGGAGCGTTTATCCAGTTGCGCCAGCACTTCCAGCACGCCATCCCAGTTTTTTGCCTGTTGCTGCGCCTTGAGCTCCATCTGCAAGGCGCCGATATGGTTTTTCACCCCGGCGTCGCGCAATTCCGTCAGCGCGCTCAACGCTGACTGCGGCTGCTGCTGGTCGAGCATGAATTTGCTCTGCGCCATCAGGCGCATGGTGGAATCACCCACTGATTTGCCTTGCGCCGCGGCAAGGTAGGTGTCGCGCTTGTCGAACTCGCGCAATTCATGCGCCGCACGCGCCGCAATGATCGGATTGATGCCTGAGGATTCGCCCAGATCCATGGCGCGCACTGCCGCCTTTTCCGCTGCGGCGTAGCGTCCCTCGAAAAATGCCGAAAGCGCATCCATCATCGCCTTGCGCCCCTTGTTCTGCAGGCGCTCGGCACGAAAACGCCGCACATAATCCGGCAGGCGCAACGCCGCTGCCACCATCCGCACCAGCAGATAGCCGAAAACAAAAACGACAATCAGCAATCCGACGAACAGGGTGAGCGACAATTCGATGCGGTACGGCGGATACACCAGCACCGCATAGCCGTTGTTGTGCGCCGCCAGCGCCACCGCTACCGCCACCGCGAACAGCGCGAGTAACCACAGCAGGAATTTCATCGCGCACCCCTGGAAAGCGAGATGCGATAGTTGCGCACCGCCGCCAGGCTGTCGCTGATGTCCGGCAACTCGATGTTGATACTGGAAGCGCGCAGCTTGCGCAGCGTATTCACCGCCTCGGCGCCGGCGGGAGATTTGACATCGAAATAGCGCTGTATCCAGCCCTGCGCGGTTTTCAGGTCATGTTTGAAGACGGTATCGTCGTGCGACAGCAGCGCCAGGCGCGCGGAAAGCAGGCGCAGCTTCAGGTTTTCGCGCAGGAAAAAGGTTTCGTTCGGTGACAGCAACGGCAGCGCGCGCTTCCGGGTGTTCTCGATCAAGACCAGATGGCGCGCCTGTTGCCACATCTCGCGCCAGAAGCGCTGCCAGTAGGTTTCGCCGGCCACCGGCGCACTGGCAGCGGCGGAAGCACCTTCCTGCCGCAGGCGAAGTTCCTGCGTCAACGGCATGGCATCGATCGCATCGCTCAGATTGTCGATCTGGTTGCTGATGCCAGACACGTCGACACCGGGCAATGCGCGCAGCTTTTCCATATCGCGCTCGATTACCTTGCGCACGCCATTCAATGCCGGGCGATCCATGCGCCGCAGGCGATCATCAGCCTGTCCCATGGCGATCAGCGCCGCCTTGACGTTGCCCGACAGCTGCAACTGCTGGTCGGCGATCATCAATATCTGCTCCACGTCGGCCAGCACCGTTTCGTCGCGGCTGCCCGAAAGATCCTGGTACAGGGTCGACAATGCGGCGCGCTGGTTCTGCATTTCCGCATTCTGCGTCTCAAGCATGGCAACCTTGGTTGACAGCTCGCGCATCGATTCCTGTTCCTGTTTCACCAGTGTCATGCCGGCCCGGTTGTTGCCGTCCATTTCCGACAGGCGGCGCGCCACTTCCTGCTGCAGATTGTTGATCTGGCGGTGGGAATCGAACCATTGCCACAGAAAGAGCGCCAGGATGGCCAGCAGCGTCATCTGCATGATGCCCATGCGTACCAGCGAACCCACCCTGCCTGAACGGCGCGTGCGGGGCTGCTCGGCAGGTGGAGTGCTATCCGGTTCGGGAGAATTGCTTGCTTGCGTAGGCTGGTCGTCGGTCATGGCTGGTTCCGGTGTTTTGCCCATGCTATCAAACCTGAGAGCAAACCGTCATCCCCTCCTGCGGCCAATACCACTTCGCGCCAGCCCAGCTGGCGCGCTGCCTCCGCAATGCGGGCGTGCGGCACAAACAGCGTTATGTTGGAAAAATGCCTGCGCGCCGCATCGTCGAGCATTTCCCACAGGTAGCCCAGCGCCTCGCTGCTGGTCACCGTGATGGCGTCAGCCGTGCGGTCGAGTCCGGCCACATCCAGCTGCGGCCGGCTGCGCCGGTAGCATTCGACGTACTCGACCGTGGCACCGCGCGCCCTGAGCGTGTCGCCCAGCAACTCGCGCCCGCCATCGCCGCGAAAAATCGCCACACGCCAGCCGGCCACGTCCTGCAGTTCAGGCAGGGCCAGCAATGCCTCGCTGTCGAATTTATCCTGCGGCGCAATAACCGAACCCACACCCATCTCACGCAATACCCTGGCACTGCCCTGGCCTACGGTGGCGATTTTCAGTTGCGCGGGCAGCGGGCCTGCCGCCTGGATGGCATGCATGCCGTAGCGCACGGCGTTGGGACTGATGAAGATAGCCAAGTCGAATCCGGCCAGACGCGCAACGGCATCGCGCAATGATTGCTCATCGGCAGGAGGGGAAATTTCCAGCAACGGGAACAGGACGGGTTTGCCGCCCGCCTGTTCAATGCGCCGGGCGAGCGGAGCCGCCTGCTCGCGCGGGCGGGTGACAACAATACTCAATCCGGAAAGCGTCCCCATCCGATTTCCTTTCGCAG
>CAZMSI010000118.1:0-6256 GCA_964568895.1 uncultured Sideroxydans sp.
CGCGCTCCCAGCCGCGCGCCTGTTCCAGGTATGCCTGCGGACTCAGCATGCCATGGTAGGCATAGCGATACAGCAAGGTACTATATGCATCCACATAGTCCGGCTTGATCGACAGGGCCTGCCGGAAATTGGCAATCGCCCTTTCCAGCAATCCTTGTTCCACAAGCACATACCCCATGTTGTAATAGGCTTCTGCATAGTCCGGCTTGATCTGGATCGCCCGGTCATAGCTTTGCACTGCCTCCTCAAGGCGCTGGAGTTCATGCAACGCATTCCCCCGGTTGTTGTAGGCTTCGATAAAGTCCGGCCTGTACCGGATCGCCTGGTCATAGCTTTGCAGCCCCTCCTCGAGGCGTTTTAGTTCCTGCAGAACCATCCCCCGGTTGTAATAGGCCGAAGCATAGTCAGGCTTGTGCCGGATCGCCTGCACATAGTTTTGCTCAGCTTCTTCGAGGCGTTCGAGTTCCTGCAGGGCGATGGCCTTGCTGAAATAGGCTTCCGCGTAGTCTGGCCGGAGCAGGAGTGCCCGGTCATAGCTTTGTAGTGCTTCTTCGTAGCGCTTGAGTTCGCGCAGTGCATTTCCTCGACCGTTGCAGGCTTCCGCATGGTCAGGGTTCAAGGCAAGGACTTTGTCAAAGAATTTCAGGGCAAGCTGATATTGCCCATGGCTATACATGGTGTTTCCGGCACTGTCATAGGCATCGGCACAGTGCGGATCCCATTCGATTGCGCGGTCAAGGCTTGTCCGCGCTTCGTCCTGTTTTTCCGGGTGGGTCGCAGGGGCAGAATCCGTAACAGGCTGACAGGATTCGGCATCCATGGATGCCCCCAGCATGCGGATGCCTTCATCAAGTTTGCCCTGCTGCAGGGCGATGGCACCTAGTGCAGCCAGCAACCCGGGGTGCCCCGGGAATTCAGCAAGCAGCCCTTGGTAAAGCTCAGCAGCCTGCTGCAATTGCCCGATTTGATGATATTGCACGGCCATCCGCAATCGCTGACTTGCGAGCCGGGCAGATTCAGAAAGGTCACCGTTTTTCTTCATATTCGAACGGTCCGAACCTTTAGGATTTCGCAGCAGCGCCTTAAGCCGATGAAGCATGATTAATACCCCTGATTACCTGAGTGCCTGTTTTTGGGACAAAGTGGACACTATCATGTGGATACAAGTGCTCACAATATGCCCAATTGGCTGCCTCAGCGCTGGCACTGCGAGCAATAGAAGCTGGGGCGCTGTCCCTGTTTGATCTGTTTGATGCTGCTGCCGCACTTGCGGCAGGGTTCGCCAGTGCGGCCGTACACCCAGTAATGTTGCTGGAAGTAGCCGGGCTCGCCTTCGCTGTTGACGAAGTCGCGCAGCGTGCTGCCGCCCTGCTTGATTGCTTCGCGTAACGTTTGTCTGATGGTTTCGACGAGTTTTGCGCAGCGCGGCTTGCTGAGCTTGTTCGCAGCCAGTGTAGGACGGATGCCGGCGCGGAACAGCGCTTCGTTGGCGTAGATGTTGCCGACACCGACCACCACGTGGTTGTCCATGATGACCAGTTTGATTGCAGCACTGCGCTTGCGCGTGGTGTGGTACAGGTATTCCGCATCGAAACTTTTCTCCAGCGGTTCGGGCCCGAGATTTTTCAGTAACGGATGCTCGTCAATATTGCCTTCGTGCCACAGCACGGCGCCGAAGCGGCGCGGGTCGCGCAGCCGCAGCAGTTTGCCGTTATCCAGCGCCAGGTCGAAATGGTCGTGTTTGCTTGCAAGCGTTCCGGTCGGCAGGATGCGCAGGCTGCCGCTCATGCCCAGATGCAGGATCAGCGTACCGTGGTCGAATGCGAGCAGCAGGTATTTGGCGCGGCGGTGCAGCGCGCGGATGGTCTGACCGCGCAGCAGTTTCGGCAGGTTTTTCGGGATAGGCCAGCGCAGGTGTGGATGGCGGATAACAACGTCTTTAATACGCTGACTGATGAGATGCGGCGCGATGCCGCGCAGCGTGGTTTCTACTTCTGGTAGCTCGGGCATTTAAATCAGGAACGTCTGCGCCACCACAGCATGCCACCGATGATCGCCAGCAGCAGCGGCAACACGATCACCAGCCCGATGCTGATGACGCTGAGCTGGCGCTTGCTCAGGTTGACGGCGCTGTCCTTCGCGGCGCGCGGCTGGATGGTGATGAGGTTATCTTCGTTGGTCAGCCAGTTCACCATATTGACGCCGAGGTCGAGGTTGCCGCCGTTGCCGGCGTAGGTGTTGGAGAGGAAGGCGCCGTTGCCGACCACCACGATGCGCTGATCGCGGTCGTTGACGTTGCGCTGCAGGGAAAGTGCAACAGTGACCGGACCGGGTATGTCGTGGGTCTTGTCGAAGTGCAGTTGCGACACGTTACTGGCAGAGCCAGCCGATTGCGGGAGCAACTGCTGGGCCGCCCCTCCCGCACCAGAGGGTTCCACCCCGCCGTGTCGGGGCGGCTGGGTTTGTCCTTCCTTCGGCGCGTTGCGGCTGACCCAGCCGCGCGGCGCGGCTTCCACTACTGTGCGGTATTTCCAGTTTGTGTTGTCCTCATGGTCGAGCGAACGCGCATAGGGAAATACGGTGACCAGGTTGAAGTTGCGGGTGATGGCATGCGGCGGGTAGCCGGCGGCCAGCGCCCAGGTCGGCGGTGCGCGCATCTGCTGCGCATTGGGGTCGATCACGATGCCGGGGTTGAGCACCAGGTCGAATTTCTCGGCAAGCCGCTGCAGGCCGTGCAGTGGTCCCCGGTCCATCAGCCACAACAGGTTGCCGCCGTTGTCGATGTAACGCATCAGCTTGTCCACCTCGCCCGGCATCAGGTCGACCTGCGGCTGGGTGATCACCAGCAGGCTGGCGTTGCTCGGCACGTCCTGCGCCACGGCGAGGTTCAGCGCGCCGATATGAAAGCCGTTCTGCTGCAAGCGCTTGCCGAATTCGCCGAGGTCGAAATTAGCCTGGCCGTCCAGCTTGCGCTCGCCATGGCCGTCGAGGTACATCACCAGCTGCTGTTTGCGGTGGGCGAGGTTAAGCAGCGCACTGGTGAGCGCCTGCTCGTTGAGCATGGTCAGGTGTTCGCGCCGTCCGCCGTATTCCACCACCATCTCGCCGTTGTTCTGGATGTTGTACTGGCGCACGGCGTCCGGGTGCTTTACCGGGTTGATGAAACTTAGCTCGATGTCGGGTTTATAGCGCTGGTACAGCGCGACGAAGTTGCGCACCAGCTTGTGCATGTCGCCCTTGCGGGCATCCTGCCCGGTGGTGAACACGGTGAGCTTCACTGTGCCGGGCATCTGCTGCAGCACCTGCACGCTGCTCGGCTGCAGGCTGTTGATCGCGTTCTGGGTGATGTCGCGCTGCAGCGGGTAGCGCGCGGCGAGCTGGTACAGCGCAACGGCGGCGAGCAGCAGCAACGCGGTAAACGCGAAGTTTTTCAGCAGCAGATTGGCCCGGGGCAGTTTCATCGCTCAGCCATAGAGACGGTTGTTGTGGAGGCGTCGCATCGTCAGCAGCAGGAAGAAAACGCAGAACAGCAGGTAATACACCAGGTCGCTGCTATCCAGCAGGCCGGTATTGAAATTCTGAAAATGGCCGCTGGGGGCGAGCGCGTGCCAGTAGCTGTTGTCGGTGGCGCTGGTTTCCACCAGCCACAGCCCGAACAGCGCGGCCAGCGCGCCGATGGCAGCGACGATGGGTTGTACGGTGAGTGCGGAAATGTACAGGCCCAGCGCGGCATAGCAGGCAGTGATCAGCAGCAGGCCGGCGGCGTTGGATAGCAGTAGTCCGGTATCCAGCGGTGTGCCCAGCGCGAGCGCCAGCACCATCAGGGTACTGGCGATAATCGGCAGCAGCAGAAACAGCATCAGGCCGGTGAATTTGCCCAGCACGATCCGGGTGCTGGAGACCGGCGCGGCCATAAGCAGCGGCATGGTCTGGTTGCGCCGTTCTTCGGCCAGCAGGCGCATGGTCAGCACCGGTACCAGCATCATCATGATCAGGCCGAGCGTGCCGAACAGCGGCGCCACGATGATCTGCGCCGCGCCCGGCGCGTTGGCGATCAGCGCGAGTTGCGTCTGCACCTGCAGGAAGGCGTCGAGTCGCGCCAGGAAAAACCAGGAGAAGACGAATTGCAGCGCAGCCAGCATGAACCAGGTGGAGGGCGCGGCGAGCAGGCTGCGCAGTTCCTTGAACGCAATCAGCCGGATCATGGCGACGTTTCCTCGCTATGGTTGCCGGTGATTTCGATGAACACTTCCTCCAGCTTCATGGTGCCGTTGCCGTACTGCATCATGCGCGCGCTACTGTCGCCGTAGATCAGGCGGCCATGGTGCATGATCTCGACGCGGTCGCAGACGGTTTCCACTTCGCCCAGCAGGTGGGTGGACAGGATTACGCTGTGTGCGTCGCCGAGTTCGCGGATCAACGCGCGGATGTCGCGGATCTGCGACGGATCGAGACCGACCGTCGGTTCGTCGAGCACGATCACCTCAGGGTTGTGGATGATCGCCTGTGCGATGCCGACGCGCTGCTGGTAGCCCTTGGACAGGGTGCCGATGACCTTGCGCCCGACTTGCTGCAGGCCGCAGCGGTGTTTGACCCGATCCAGCGCCTCTGTGGCCTGGGCGACAGACATGCGGTGCAGGCGCGCGGCGAACACAAGGTAATCGTCGACGTGCATGTCGCGGTACAGCGGCGGCGTTTCCGGCAGGTAGCCGATGCAGGCCTTGGCCCGGTCGGGTTCGCGCGCGAGGCCGAAGCCGCAGATTTCAATGCTGCCGGCATGCGGCAGCAGCACCCCGGTGAGCATCTGCAGCGTGGTGCTCTTGCCTGCACCGTTGTGGCCGAGCAGGCCGAGCACTTCGCCGCGGCGCAGTTCCAGCGAGACGTCGTTGACGACGCTGCGCTTGCCGAAGCGGCGAACGAGATTGCTGGCGGACAGGGTAACCGGTGCTGCGACGGACATGTCTTGTCGTTTGGGTTGTGATGAATGCCCAATATAACCTAATATGAGCCCCTCGAAAAACCGAAAGTCGATTAATCTTGCCTGGCTATTTTCCGGTTTCGCTGCAGTGCTTGCTTGCGCTTCTTCGGTACGGCGGAGCGGGTCTCGCCGATGGAATTTTCCGGGCGCGCCCGGCTCCAATACGTCTTGCCCCCAGGATACGCTGTCTATGATCACGCTTAAACGCTTCGCAATTATTTTCCCCATGCTGCTTGCGGCCTGCGCACAGGCGCCGCAGCGTGCCGCAGCGCCGGCGCCTGTTGCGCCGCCGAAGGGCGCAGTTGCAAAGACGGAGCCGGCGCTGCCTGATATAGAACTGACCGACGACCTGCTTTACGAGTTCCTGCTGGGCGAGGTGGCGTTTCAGCGTGGCCACAACGACCTGGCGGCGCGGACCTACCTGGATCTGGCGCAGGAAACGCGCGATCCGCGCGTGGCACAGCGCGCCGCGCAGGTGGCCCTGCGCGCACGCGACCTGGACAAGGCAGCCGAGGCGTTCAAGCTGTGGCTGGAACTGGAGCCCGATTCGGAAATAGCGAAACAGATGCTGAGCACGTTGCTGCTGACCAGCGGCAAGCTGGAGGAGGCAGAGCCCTATCTCAAGGAATTGCTGGCATCGGAGCCGGATAATGCCGGGCACAACTTCATGCAGTTGTACCCGTTGATTGCGCACAATCCCGACAAGCAGGCCGTATTCAGGCTGGTGAACGATCTGGCACAGCCCTATCCGAAAGTGGCGGAGGCGCACTGGGTGCTGGCGCAGGCGGCCGAGGCGGCGGGCAAGCACGACCTGGCGCTGGCGCAGGCGCAGCAGGTAAACAGCCTGAATCCACGCTGGGAGATGTCCGCACTGCTGCAGGCGCAATTGTTGCGGCACGACGATCCGCAGCGGGCGCTGAAGGTGCTGCAGAAATATCTCTCCGGTAACCCGAACGCCAATGAGGTGCGCCTGCTGTATGCGCGCATGTTGCTCGACCAGAAACATTACAAGCAGGCGCGTGTGGAATTCAGGCGGCTGCTCAAGTCGCATCCCGAAAATGCCGAACTGGCATTCGCCGTGGCACTGCTGTCGCTGCAAATGGGCGAGCTTGGCCCGGCGGAACAGGAGCTGAAGCAAGCGCTGGCCAACGGCAAAAAGGACCAGGATACGGTGTATTACTACCTCGGCCAGCTGAACGAGGCGAAGCAGGACTACGCCACGGCGTTGCAGGATTATCGCAAGGTGCAGGGCGGCGAATACCACTATCGGGCACAATT
>CAZMSI010000119.1:0-6241 GCA_964568895.1 uncultured Sideroxydans sp.
CGCATCGGCGACAACAAGGGCGCGCGCTACGCTTCCGACAATTTCTGGATGATGGGCGACACCGGCCCGTGCGGTCCGTGCTCGGAAATTTTCTATGATCACGGGCCGGAAATTCCCGGCGGACTGCCCGGCACGCCGGACGAGGACGGCGACCGCTACATCGAAATCTGGAACAACGTGTTCATGCAGTTCAACCGCGACGAGCATGGTGTGATGCATCCGCTGCCCAAGCCCAGCGTGGATACCGGCATGGGGCTGGAGCGCATCTCGGCGGTGCTGCAGCACGTGCATTCCAACTACGAGATCGACCTGTTCCAGGCACTGATCCAGGCGGCGGCGCGCGAGACGAAATGCAGCGATCTGGATTCGCCTTCGCTCAAGGTGCTGGCCGACCATATCCGCGCCTGCTCCTTCCTGATTGCAGACGGCGTGATTCCCGGTAACGAAGGCCGCGGCTACGTGCTGCGCCGCATCATTCGCCGTGCCATTCGTCATGGCTACAAGCTGGGTGCGCGCGCCGCGTTTTTCCACAAGCTGGTGCCCGATCTGGTCGAGCAGATGGGTGCGGCCTATCCTGATCTGGCCGAGGCCCAAGGGCGTGTGATGAATGTGCTCAAGCAGGAAGAGGAACGCTTCTTCGCCACCATCGAACATGGGATGGCGATCCTCGAGGCCGACCTTGCCGAAATGGCGAAGCAGGGTCTGACTGTATTCAACGGCGAGACTGCATTCAAGTTGCACGATACCTATGGTTTCCCGCTCGACCTGACTGCCGACATTTGCCGCGAGCATGGCGTAAGTGTCGATGTTGCGACCTTCGACAAAGCGATGGCGCACCAGAAGGAACAGGCGCGTGCGGCGGGCAAGTTCAGGATGGCGACCAACCTCGAATACGAGGGGCCGGCAACCACCTTTCACGGATACGATACGCTGGAATACCAGGGTAATATCCTCGCGCTGTACAAGGATGGCGCAGAAGTGAACGAATTGCACGAGGGTGAGATGGGCGTGGTGGTACTGGACGATACGCCGTTCTATGCCGAATCCGGTGGCCAGGTCGGCGACCGCGGCGAGTTGCGTTCCACGCACGGCATTTTTGCGGTCGAGGATACCCAGAAAATCCAGGCTTCCGTGTTCGGCCATCACGGCGTGGTAAAGACCGGCAAGCTGGTGGTGGGCAATGGCGTGACTGCGAAGGTGGATGTTGCGGCGCGCAGCGCAACCATGCGCAACCATAGTGTTACCCACCTGATGCACAAGGCGTTGCGCGAAGTGCTCGGCGCACACGTGCAGCAGAAGGGCTCGCAGGTCGATCCGGACAAGACGCGTTTCGACTTTGCGCACACGCAGCCGATGACCGATGCCGAGATTCGCAAGGTAGAGAGCATCGTCAATGCCGAGATTCTTGCCAATGCCGAAACGCAGGCGCGTGCGATGAGTATCGAGGACGCGCAGAAAACCGGCGCGATGATGCTGTTCGGCGAGAAATACGGCGACGAGGTGCGCGTGCTGGATATCGGCTCCAGCCGCGAACTGTGCGGTGGTACGCATGTGCAGCGTACCGGTGACATCGGCCTGTTCAAGATCGTGGCCGAAAGCGGTGTGGCGGCTGGCGTGCGGCGCGTCGAAGCAGTGACTGGTGCTGGCGCGCTGGCGCTGGTACAGCAGCAGGAGCAGCAGCTGCATGAGGTGGCAGCCGTGGTGAAGACAAGCCCGCAGGAAGTGGTGACGCGCGTTGCACAAATGGTAGACAACGCCAAGACGCTGGAAAAGGAGCTTGCCGCGCTAAAGTCGAAGCTGGCTTCGGTGCAAAGCAATGACCTTGTTGATCAGGCACAAGATATTAATGGAGTGAAAGTACTTGCAGCTACATTGGATGGCGCAGATGTTTCCTCCTTGCGTGAGGTCTTAGATAAGGCCCGGGACAAATTTAGAAATTTTGCTGTTGTTCTTGCAGCACGTTCTGAAGGCAAAGTTAGTTTAATTGCAGGGACATCTGCAAATTTAAATCCTGAACTAAAAGCTGGAGAATTAGTAAACTTTGTCGCGCAGCAAGTCGGCGGCAAGGGCGGGGGCAGGCCGGACATGGCACAGGCGGGCGGTACGCAACCCGAAAATTTGGACAAGGCACTAGCTTCCGTTCCGGATTGGGTAAAGGCAAAGTTGTAGCGGCGCATCTACAGGAATGATGGCGAGCTAAAGTGTAGTCGCTAAAACCATGTAAAGCCTGTTGTTTATGCTGGACAAAGTGATAGCGGTGGTGTAGGGTTCCGCCCAATATGGCTATGTGCAGCGAAATGCCTTGTAAAACAGGCAGGTCTGGAGGTCTGGAGCAGTGGCTTTTTCCAAGAAAAAAGTAAATTCCATTTTGCTGGTCGAAGATGACCCGGCAGAAATTGCCATGGCTGAAGAGGCTTGCGCATTGTGCTCCCCGCCGGTGCGACTGGTGGTGATGCCGGATAGCGAAACTGCGCTGGAATGGCTGTCGCAGAAAATGGAAGAACAGCAGCATCTGCCCAGACTGATTCTAGTGGACCTAAAATTGCCGAAGCTGATAGGGCTGGCAGTTTTACGCAAATTACGCATGGACCGGCGCACCTGGGATGTGCCTATCGTGGTTTTTTCCGCGGTATACGAGCCTTCCGACGTGGTGCTGAGTTATCAGGTCGGTGCCAACAGTTTTGTTGGTAAGCCCGCCAGCTTGGCCGAATTCCAGCAACTGTTGCAGGAACTGGTGTCCTACTGGTTCCAGCCGCGCCAGCAGCAGCTTGCACTTGGCAGCTGATTTTTCAATCGGCTGTTTACCCACCGCTTTCAGTATTCGTTAAACCATTGGCGGAACGTTCCGGCAGATGCCGGATGACCTGCTCCGGAGTCAATTTCATCATGCAGTTGAAATGCCCCAGTGGGCAGACGCGCTTGAAGCAGGGGCTGCACGGCAGATCCAGCTTGATGACCTGTGCCCTGTCCGACAGCGGCGGGGTGAACTGCGGGCTGCTGGAGCCATACAGCGCAAGCATCGGGCGATCGAGAGCGGCGGCAAGGTGCATCAGGCCGGAGTCGTTGCTGACCACCAGATCGGCGCACGACAGCAGCGCAATCGCATCGGTCAGGCTGGTTGCTCCGCACAGGTTGCGGCAATGCTGGTTACCGAGCGCGACGATCTTGTCACTGACCTCCTTGTCCCTGGACGAGCCGACCAGCCATACTACGTAACCGCGCTGCTCCAGGCGCTGCGCCAGTTCGGCGAAATAGGGGACGGGCCAGCGCTTGGCGGGCCCGTATTCGGCGCCAGGACAGAATACCGCCACTGGTTTATCCTGGTTCAATTGGAGCTTGTCAAGCACGCGCTGGCGCTGTTCTGCGCCGACTTCCAGATGTGGCGACGGTATCGGTTTGATGAGCGGATTGCCGCGGGCTTCGGCAAGCTGCGCGAAACGTTCCACCATCAATGGCAGTTTGTTTTTGCTGAGTTTGCGCGCATCGTTCAGCAGGCCGTAGCGCATTTCACCGACGAAGCCGGTGCGCTGTGGAATTTTTGCGAGTAACGGAGGCAGCGCCGACTTGAACGAGTTGGGCAACACGATAGCCTGGTCGTATTGCGCTTCCCGCAACTGCTTGCCCAGGCGTATGCGTTCGCGCAGACGTAGCGCACCATGCGGAAACGGGTTGATGATGACGTCGTGCACTTCCGGCATCTGGCGCAGCAACGCCTCGGTCCAGGGCGGCGCCAGCATGTCGATTCGGCAATCCGGATGGCGTTCCCTGAGGCGCATCAGCATGGGTTGCACCAGCATGGTGTCGCCGACCCAGCTGGGGGCTACGACCAGGATTTTGAACATTGAGATCAGTGATGCCCTGCGGGTAATTCGCCCTTGAACGTGTACAGTGTCCCGCAATAGGGGCAGCGTGCCTCGCCGGTTTTCTCAACCGGGATGTATACCCGCGGATGGGTATTCCACAGGCGCATGTCCGGGGTCGGGCAATGCAGCGGCAGGTCCTCAGCGGTTACTTCAACGTGGCGTTGCGTATCGTGTCCGGTTTGCATCATGATTTCCTTTAGACGTGTTCCAGCCAGTCGGCGTATTTTGTATTTTTGCCACCGACGATGTCGAAGAACAGCGCTTGCAGCTTGGCCGTGATCGGGCCGCGCGAGCCGATGCCGATGGTGCGTGTGTCCAGTTCGCGGATCGGCGTGACCTCGGCAGCGGTGCCGGTGAAGAATGCCTCGTCGGCGCAATACACCTCGTCGCGGGTGATCCGCTTCTCGATCAGTTCGATGCCCAGATCCTTTGCCAAGGTGACGATGGAGTCGCGCGTGATGCCTTCCAGGCAGGAAGTCAGGTCCGGCGTGTACAGTTTGCCCTGCTTCACGATGAAAATATTTTCGCCAGCGCCTTCGGCAACATAGCCGTCGACATCCAGCAACAATGCCTCGTCGTAGCCATCCTGTGCCACTTCCTGGTGGGCCAGGATCGAGTTGGTATAGGTGCTGACCGACTTGGCGCGGCACATGTTGATGTTGACGTGATGGCGGGTGAAGCTCGAGGTCTTGATGCGGATGCCTTTTTCCATGCCTTCCGCGCCCAGGTAGGCGCCCCACGGCCAGGCGGCAACGGCGACGTGCACGCTCAGCGTGGTGGCGGCGAGGCCCATCGCCTCGGCACCGTAGAATACGATCGGGCGGATATAGCAGGAATCCAGCTTGTTGGCGCGCACCACCTCCTTTTGCGCCTCCATCAGGGTTTCCCGGTCGAACGGCATTTTCATCTTGAAGATGTGGGCCGAGTTGAACAGGCGGTCGGTGTGCTCCTGCAGGCGGAAGATCGCGGGACCTTGCGCGGTCTGATAGGCGCGCACGCCCTCGAAGACGCCCATGCCGTAATGCAGGGTGTGGGTCAGCACGTGCGTGGTGGCATCGCGCCAGGGCACGAGTTTGCCGTCATACCAGATAAAACCGTCGCGATCAGCCATGGACATGGTTGGAATTCCTCGATAAATAATTCAAGTTTTTAATTCTAGCTTTTCCCGCGATATTTATGAAGCGCTATAGCAAGCTGCCCGGTTTTGAGATGCTGGTTTAGTTAATATGTTTTCGGGTACCGGTTGCGGTATCATTCCGCTTGTTGATATTTTAATAATCCTGGCGCGCTCAGTTGCTTTAGGGGTTTAGGCCTTGGGAAAAGCTATATTGTAAAGGATCGCTGTGGCGAAGTTTTCCAGTTCGGTGGGGTATGCCGAGAAGATAGCAGAAAAGCAGGAAGACAGGCTGCAGCGCAGCCTGCTGGTTTTTGTCGGCGCCTTCATGAACCTGGCGGTCATGTTGTGGCTGACCATCTACTGGTGGATGGGTATCCATTTCTCCACCAATGTACCGCTAGCTTACCAGCTGGTTTCCATTGCCTCCATCGCCTACTACCTGAAGACGAATAACTTCACGGTCTTTCGCTTTATCCAACTCAGTCTTTTCCTGTTTGCCCCCTTCATCATGCAGTGGAGCATTGGCAGTTCGGTGTCTTCCAGCGGCGTCATGCTGTGGGCCTTGCTGGCCCCGGTCGGGGCAGTAGTGGTATCCGGCTGGCGCGAATCCATTCCCTGGTTCATCGCCTACATCGTGATGACGGTCTTGTCCGGCGTTTTCGACTATTACCTTGGCGCAGGAGAATTGAGCGGCGTGCCGGCCAAGGCAGTGGGCGTATTTTTTGCGCTTAACTTCGCCGCGATGTCTTCGCTGATTTACTTTGTGGTGCGCTATTTCGTGCTGGAAACGGAAAAAATCAAGAACAAGCTCGATCAGCAGCACGTCCTGTTGCTCGAAGAACAGGAGAAGTCTGAACGCCTGCTGCTCAATGTGTTGCCGACGCGTATTGCGCAACGTCTGAAGAATAAGCAGGAATTGATTGCCGACGGCTATGCCGACGTAACAGTGATGTTTTCGGATCTGTCCAACTTTACCCAACTTACCGAGGAATTTTCACCGGAGCAGATGGTGGGCATGCTCAATACGATTTTTTCCTGGTTCGACTCCATGACCGAAAAGTACGGACTGGAAAAGATCAAGACCATCGGCGATGCCTATATGGTGGTAGGCGGCTTTGACCGCGAACACTATAACTATGTTGCCAACATTGCCGACATGGCACTGGAAATGCGTGAATTCGTGGCAATGCACCCGGATTTGTCCAGGCATAAAATGGAACTGCACACAGGCATCGCCACTGGTCCGGTGGTGGCCGGCGTG
>CAZMSI010000120.1:0-6205 GCA_964568895.1 uncultured Sideroxydans sp.
CGGAAGGACTGCGCCTGACTGATGGAGACGCTATGGAGCATGTCTGCCGCGGCTACCTGATGGTCTTCGTCGAGCGTGCGGAAGACCGGCTGCAGTTCGATGATCGTGCGAGCGGCTACACCTTCGGAGAAGAGCCTGCGCAGGGCGGGGGGGCTTTTCTCGTAGGCGGCCACCAGATCCGAAGTGGTCCCGAAGGGTATGCCCGTTACCTTCGCCAGTCCGCGCAGGCTCAACCCGGGTTCGCTCTTGCGGCGCTCGACCAGGGCGATGGCCTTCTCATACGGCAGCAGATCGCGGTGGCCTGCGTTCTCCGCCATGTTCAAGGCTTGGAGATCATCACTCTTATTGGCAACGATTCCGGGGATGTGCTCTTGGCCCACCGCTCGAGCGGCGGCCAGGCGCCGGTGCCCGGAAACGAGTCGGTACTGTGTGTCCGCGCCGAGTTCGGAGGGGAGCCATTCGACATAGACAGGCTCCAGGACTCCGTGTCGCCGGACGCTCTCGAGTAGCTCGGCATCTTCGGTGATTTGGTCCGGATCGAATGCCACTTGGCGAGTCTGAAAGGGGCTATCTCCGACGATTGCACGGACGGCGATGGGCATGTACGTGCGGGTGAGTCGCCCCTCTCTCGGCTTGTCGGTCGGAGCCCGTCCGGAAACGCCGAATTCGCCGTCTGACAGGCTCATCTCTTCCAGCAGGCTCTTGCCACCGCGCCTAGCGGCCACCTGCAACTCCTTCTCCGGCAAGTGAGTACGCGTCTTCGTGGACCGGGACGGCCCTTCCAAGCGATGCAGACGTCGTCCCGCGCGGGGCCTTGCCCACGTCGGATGCTCCCGTGCTGTCAGTGCGCCCCTGGATCCCGGCTTCTTTGGCGAAATCGAGAATAGCCTCGAAGAAAGGCACAAGACGCCGGGGGAAGGTGCCATACCGCCATCGACCACGCACAATGGTCTTGGAGAAAGGCAATGAAGGCAGCACTCCGAATCCCATCCCTGCCAAGGTCTCGTCTTGGAGGAGCTGCTTTCGCCAGCGGTTGAGCTCCTTGCTCTCCCACTGAGTCTTGCCCATCCCCACGGGGGCCAGGGCCCCATGGGAGCAGCCGATCTGGCGGGCCAGCATGAGGGTGTTGATCGTCGGTCGCGCTGTCTGCTGTGAGAACATGATCGGGACCACGAGAGTGTCGGCCGCGTGGATCCCGAGACTCACCAAGCCCGGCCCAGAGCCGGTGTCCAAGATAACCAGTGTGCCGTTGGGGATGGGCGCCTCATCCAGGACATTAGCGAGGAGGGCGGGGTATTCAAGGGTGACCGATGAACCAAATTGGGCCAAAGACGCGTTTGACGGGATGACGAGGATGCGATCATCAAATCTCGATGGCCGAATGGCTTCCAGGAACATTGCCCTTGTAGGCATGCCCCGGGACTCTGCCTGAAGGATGTCGGCCACGGTCGGACCCTCGATGGACCCGCCCAGCAGAATGCTTGAGAGTCCGGCTTGAGGGTCAAGATCCAGCAGGACGACCGGCCGTGGATCCCGGCCAACTGCATACCGCGCCAGCATAGCCGAGATTGTGGTCTTTCCCACCCCGCCTTTCATGGAAGTGAGGGTCAGAACATGGTGGGTTCCCAGGGTTGGTCTTGACATTGCTTGCGTCAAACTCTGTCCTTGCCCTGTAGCGGGGGAAAATGTGGTCGAGGGGATGAATTCAATCGGACTTTAGCATTCCGAGATCAGAGAGGCCGTTACGGAGGTGTTACATTGGACACACGCGTGGTCGTGGATCGTGGTGGTGAACGGCAAGAGTGGAGTGTACGCGCGCGTACACCCATGGGCCCTGCGCAGGAAGGATGTGGACATGAGCACATCCAATCCCCAAATCGTCGCGGCAGAGCGATAGATGCAGGGGCATAGGCCAAATTGGCGACTTCTGCTGCGAATTGGGCTGCGCGACCATGGAAGGGCGTGGGAATTGCCGGCGCTCCCATGGGAGCGCGGCGGGGCGCATATGTACCGACCAAGGAGGTGGCAGTGTGAGATTCGGAATTAGAAAGCCGTCACTCAAACGACGCATCGCCGCCAGGACTTCGTGGAAGCGGGCGGTGAGGCACCGGATGGGAGTTAAGGCTCCCAGAGGCATGGGCTGGTTCACCAATCCGAAGAAAGCGGCCTATAACCGTATCTACAATCGAACTTCGGTGAGCGTGGACAAGGTCTTCAAACTTCGAAAACGAAGTAAGTAATCGCGCGCGCATAGCGTTTGGCGGAGTACGAGGAGGTGGTCCGTCACCGGATCGCAGGAACCTGAAGATTGTTCCGTAGGGGTCTGGCATAGGCCCGTAGAGCATCCGGGGAGAAAATCAGCCCTGGTTCCGGGAATTTGGGAAACAGGATTTTCGCGCTGGGGAGAAGTTCCTTCGCCTGCTTCATATACGTCAGAGCTTGGAAAGGCAGGTGTAACAGCCCGACTCATACCAGACGTCCTTCGCAATCCCCGGGTTTGATTCGTACCAATGTCCAAGCGCGTGCAGTTTCAGGGTGTCCACGAACCGAAGTCGGACTCCCGAATGCGATCTGAGCTCCTCCTAGACACGCACGGTTGCCCTTGCCATTCGACTCTTCTCGAATGATGAACCTCGCCAGATCTGAATCCTGTGGTCACTCCAATTCTCGACGGAGTTCTCGCAAACGATCTGTAGTGACCTTCCGATCTTCAATCGGTGAGACCTTCCGATGGGTGATCCAGGTAGGCGCCTCGCGACGGCAGATAAACCGGACACCCAAAAGGACCTCACTGCAAGTGGGTGAAACCTCTCGTTATCACGCGTTACCTCGATGTTACTTTCCCCCTCAACCTGTTGACTTCTCCCCGCACTCCACCTAGCATCGAGATTGCCTATTCATTTTGAAAAACCGATCGCCCGGAAAAATGCGCCAGGTGGCGGGGCTTTGCCGTTCGGGCAAACCAAGGTCCCACGACTTGGCCGGCAACCCAGAGACTGTCAGGTCCGCAAGTCATCCCAATGCCCAGAAATGGAATACTCGTTCATCTCGCTACCCCGCCAATGGTCGGTTAAGCGAGAGGAGGCAAAGATTGTGGCAGAGGCGAGCTCAATGGCAGAGACCGTAGGCGAGATGACCAAGGAGGAGTTGATGGAAATGCTCGATGTTATTGTCGAGCAGAAGCTCATCGAACTCCTGGGCGACCCGGACGAGGGCCTAGAGATCCGGGAAGAGATCCGTGAAAGGCTCTTGCAGCAAATGAGGGAGGTTTCGCGGGGTGGGAGGGGGCAGCCCCTAAAGGACGTGGCGCGCGATCTCGGGATCGGATAAACGCGATGTGCCAAATCCGCATTCTCAGTGCGGCCCCCGTAATCTGCCCAAGTTGGACAAGCCGGTCGGCCGCAGAACCGTTAGTCGACTTGTTCGGCTGGCCGACAGTGTGGAACTCGTTCGCCTTGAGCGGCTCACAGGGGGACTGGGAGACCCCCCATAAACTCCGTGTCGGCGACTACCGGGTTCTGTAGAACATCCTGTATGAAGAAGAGACGATTGTGGTTCATGCCGTAGGGCATCGTAGGGACATCTACCGCCGCTGACTCTTCCTGCCCAGAACGTGGCAAAAAGGACTGACCCGACCGCCGGGATACCCCGGCGGTTTTCGTTGTCGGGTCAACCAGGATTGTGTCGCCTGCGGCTCGCGACAGAGTTGGGGGCAGCGTGCCCGCTAGTGCCAGGTTCTGTCAGTCGGAAATGTTGCCGGCGCATGTGCCGGGTTCCTCCTTTGAGGACATCGGGAAAGGGAGAAAGAGATGCAGTTGATCACGGGCGGACCGGGCTCGGGAAAGACGCAGCGCCTGGTGGACGAGATCGAGTCCCGCATCAAGAATGGGACCTCCCCGTACGCCGTGCTGGCCACCACCTTCAGCCGCCAGGCGGCGGCAGAAATCTCCAGGCGGCTGGGCGGCGACGTGCCGGTCCGCACGGTCCACGGGACCGCCTACTGGCTGATGAGTCTGGGCAGGAGGTCGAAGGGGGAACGCGTACCGAAAGTGATTTCAGAAGACGAGGCGATGACAGTCATGGAGCGAGCGGCGGTCGAGATCGGCGCCAGATTCCTCGAGCCAAAGGAGGTCATCCATGACATGGACCGTATCCGAGCACGGGGAGGTAGTCTGGAAGCGCTGCACCCGCAGGCCCAGACGATGATTCAGCGCTACTTCCAGATCCTGAACGCCGAGAACTCGGTCGACTTCACCGGCATCCTGGAACAGGCCCATCGAGAGCTGAAGGATGGCGGCCTGCGGACGTTTCTAAGTGGGATGCACCTGTTCGTTGACGAAGGGCAGGACCTCAACCCGGTCACGGAGTGGCCTATCCTGCAGGCGCTGATGGAGGGATCGGAGGAGACAGTCATGCTGGCTTCGCCCTCCCAGCAGATCTACG
The DNA here is from genome assembly GCA_964568895.1 of uncultured Sideroxydans sp. Lineage (GTDB taxonomy): Bacteria > Pseudomonadota > Gammaproteobacteria > Burkholderiales > Gallionellaceae > RI-121. The sequence continues at coordinate 4,444 of CAZMSI010000120.1, forward strand.
GCTTCCGCGGCGCGGATTGGGAGCGACTGGTCTCGTGCTTCCCCCAGGGACTGCAGTTCGAGTCCATGCATCGGAACCACCGTTCCACGCCGGAGATTGTCAACGCCGCCCGCCCGCTGGCCGGCCCCGACGCCTGGGCCATGCAGCCGTCGCGTGACAGCCTTGGGATTCCGGTGCAGGCGGTGGAGGCGCTGAGCCAGGAGGCGGAGTTGGATTTCGTCGGCCGGCAGGTGGCCGAATGGGTCGAGCTGTTTCAACGTGAAGGGCACCCGCTGCATGAGATCGCCGTGCTGACCCGGGTGCATTCACAGCAGAACCAGCTGCAGGTGGCGCTCCGGCTGCGCGACCTCCCCTACCGCACAATCGGAAGCGGGCCAGGGTTGTTCGAGCGCCCGGAGGCGCAGGCCCTGCTCGCCTATCTGCGGCTGGCGTTCGACCCGATGGATGACACGACCCTCGAGGCGATCGTGGATTTCCCGCCCTGCGGGATCGGAGTGCGCACGCGTTACAGGCTGCGGGGGGACGCCGTCCTGGGCTGGGATCACCTGATCAGGGTACTGGCGGATCCCGAGTCGTGGGGCCCGCAGGTTGTGGGACGGGTTCTGCGCATCCTCGACCTGCGGGAGCTGTTCGACGAGGCGATGGCGAGCCGTCTGACTCTCCTGCAGCTCGTGGCGCGAGTGGTCGAGTTGAGTGGAATCCCCGATTATCTGAACAGCGAAGGTGACCATGGCGGGGTGCGGGCGCTCAACGATCTGGTCCAGCTCAGCCGGGAGTTCGGGCGGGCCGCCGAGTTCGCCCGATACCTGGAGGCGGAGTTGGCCCGCCCCAGCCAGGGCGACGGCATCCAGTTGGGGACGATCCATGCTTCGAAAGGGCGGGAGTGGCAGGCCGTCCTGCTGCCCGGGTTCAATGAGGGATTGCTGCCGCTGGAGGCCGGCGATCCCCGGGAGGAGCAGAACATCGCCTTCGTCGGGCTCACTCGGGCCAAGGATCGTCTGGTCCTCAGCCTGTCGCGGCCGGTGCCGGTGAGCCCGTTCCTGGCCAGGCTGCCCGTCGGCCACCGGCGGTGGCCCTAGCCGTTGGGCGGGTCCGGGGCGGGGAGCAGGGGTGCATCGGCGAAAAGGCAGCCGCGGAGCGGTCGAGATGATTGACCGGGCCACAATAGGTTGTAGTATATTTGTAGCGAATTCTGCTACAGCGAAAGGGGAAGACAACCATGCGCTTCGTACCGTATCGCTTCCTGCGCAACCAGGCCGGGAAGCTTCGAAGGCGGCTGACGGATGAGGGGGAACTGGTCATCACCAGCAGCGGCGAGCCGATCGCGGTGATGATCGACGTCGACTCGGACAGCCTGGAAGAGACCCTCTTTCTGGTGTCCCAGATCCGGGCGAGGCAGGCGGTCTCCGCGCTGCGGAGACAGGCCAGGGAGGGCGGGCTGGACCGACTATCGGTCGATGAGATCGAGGCTGAGGTCCGGGCCGTGCGCAGAGGCCGCGGCCAGAGCTGAGCCATGCTCATCGTCCTCGATACCAATGTGCTCGTCTCGGGGCTTTTGAACCCCCACGGGGCGCCGGGAAGGATCCTCGACCTGCTCATTGCTGGCGAACTCACCCTGGCCTATGATGACCGGGTAATGTCCGAATACGCCGAGGTCCTGCAGCGGCCGAGGTTCGGATTTGCCGAGGCCCGCGTGCAAGCGGTCCTTGATTTCCTCCAGCTGGCCGGTGACCACGTTTCTGCCCCGCCGCTCCAGGTGGGG
>CAZMSI010000121.1:0-1308 GCA_964568895.1 uncultured Sideroxydans sp.
GGATGTCAGTCCAGCCCACAGCAGGGTTAAACCCAGCGACAGACCAACATTCCACAGGAATGCATTCCACATCCCCAGCTTTTCGGACCACAGCCGGGTATTGCCCAGCGCCGGCGTGATGTACATCATGGCCATACCAAATGCCATCGAAATCCAACCAAAAATCACGGCATGAACGTGCACTTGGCGCATATGGCCAAAAGCAAAAAACTCGCTCCCCGTGACGAAATCCGGGAAGGCGAGTTTGGCGGCATTAAATGACCCCAGCCCGGTTCCTATTACAAACCAGACAATACTGGAAAAACCCCAATAAATCGCCGAAGACCCGGCCGGGATATCGTCGTTTTTGGCGAATAAGTACTTTAACATTCTGAAATCTCCTCTTTTAAGTCCCTGAACAGGCTTAGCGACTATCTACTCACGACCCAGGGAATTATTTTTTCTTTTTTGGCGTTAAGATATACCACGAAAGTATCATACTAGAAAAAGCCAATAAAATTCCAAGTGCTCCCGCTATCGTTGCCATAATCCCTCCCTAAATATATCTATACGTAAAACCGAATTAAGCAGCCGAACCCTGCAACGTATCATGCATTTTCAGGCCGACTAAAAGAATGGCGACATAAGCAACACCAAACCCAATCATGCAAATGTCAATAAACCCGGTAAAAGTCGATGGGTTATAAGCGGTCGCATACCACCCGCCCCAGTGGTCGAATTTCCCGCGCCCAAGCAAACACATCATTGCGGCACCGAACACGCTACCATTACCCATTCCGGTGGTCATTCCTGCAATCACTGTTAGCCAAAAGGCCCGTGATGGTATTGACTTACTCATTTATCTCCCCCTCCGTTTATTACCAAAAAATTAAACAGACCCCATTGCCAAATAACGCCCACACTTTAAAGAATTTTTAGTTAACCACAATTCTCTTTAAATCATTCGGCCTAAAACAAGCCATTCCCGTCGCCGGGAGCTAAACTCGCGACATCATATTGCCCCACATGGAGCATTGTCAAGAATTAAATTCTTATTACCTATAGCCGACTTTTTTAGCCTACTTTATGGCAACAAATATGGCCCTGACCTAGCGATTTGTCAGGGCAGCCCCTTATAAACACGATATAATTTCAGGATGTAATTATCGCCTCTATTAGCATTATCATAGAAAATTAAGCCGTCAAAAATTCTGCCGGGACCAATTATCCATAATTGACAGATACCATCCTCGATTGAACATGAAAATTAATAACTTGCTGTCGCGCATTCCCAATCATTATTGGGGTTATCTTGGCTTATCGTCATGG
>CAZMSI010000121.1:1318-6199 GCA_964568895.1 uncultured Sideroxydans sp.
AATCGTCAGTTTTCTGCTTTTACGTCACGACTTATATGGCTTAAGCGAGGGTGCCGCAAAATCCATTTTATTGACTTGGTCAATTGCCGACCAGCTAGCCAGTTCGGTCGTTACATTTGGCACCCCTGATTTGCGCGCACTACTTTTTCTGCCAACCGGCTTCCTGTGGACAGGCAATGTATTTGCGGTAAAAGTACTGACTGTTTTGTTGCTGGCACTGGCCGCTCGCACACTTTACTTTTTGGAAGAGCGGAATTCAGGTGCCGAAAGCGCCTTGCTTGCCACGGGCCTGCTGTTGATCTCCCCCATGGTTTTGTCGCAGCTGGATTCCCTGTCCACCGGCATTTACCTGCTAATTGCCTTTGCGTTCGGCGCATGGATAGACAAGGCTTATCGCGCCACGCCGATATCCTTCGGCGGATGGTATTTCGCACAACTGCTTGTTTGCGCTTTCAGCGTCAGTTTGCACCCCGCCGGCTTGGCCTACCCTCTTGCCCTGCTTTGGTCATGGCGCACTGAACCACTGGAGTACAAGCAGCAAAAATATTTCCTGATCGGAGTCAGCTTTACCGTCATACTCATGCTAGTCATCCGCATGGGCTGGGCCGGGCAATCGTGGCTTCACAACCCCCTTTACAGCCTGGGAGGAATACTGATTCCAGACACCCCGCTATCGGATAGTAAGTCAACGTCCGCCTTGCTTGCCGGCGGCCTTGTTCTCGCAGTACTCATCACAACAGTCATCAAGCAATTTGCAGTTCTTCGAGCGCACCTTATCGGACGCACTCTGCTAACAGCGCTTGCTTTGGGCGCCCTTGTCGGAGACCACGCATGGGGGTTAATTGCCCTGACGGTAATTCTGTACGCCGGATTCCCTGCCTTGCTGCGCTCCAAACATCCGCGGCCCAATGCTGGTTTCATGAAGCAGCGCGGCTGGGCATTGCTTCTTGTTTTTATTCTTTCGACCTTGTTCATGCAGGCCGATAAAATCCACTACGTCATCAACAACAAGGGGGTTCTGTCAGCGCAGGATCAATTGATCAAGACGCTCGCGCACGAGGCGGAGAAAAATCGCCAAGCCAACAAGCTTGCAGAAAGCCAGGGAGGAAAAATCGAGCGCTTTCGCGTGGCAAGTCAATGGCCCAGTCGCACCATGATCGCTTGCAAATGCGACACCCTGCCCCTGCCCCCAGCCGCCGCCGATCCCGCCTCCCAACTTAAAATGCTACATGGAATTTCCTATTTATTGCTTGATCCAAAAGAAACCGGGAATCTGGCCCTGACCAGAATTCTTTCCCTCATGGGCAACCTTGTAGAAACGGTTTCATTACAACCGGGTGGGGTGCTACTGCATGTTTCAGGAAACATCCCCGCCGATCAAAACAAAACCAAGTCAGAATAGACTCATGGAAATCAAAGTAAAAGGGCCGGAATCAATCCCTGAAAATCTTTAGAATCGACTGATAGTCCTGCTCACTGGGGAACTGACCCTTATGGAAAACAAATTGTGCGCGCTGACCAGCCGCATCCAGACCGGCAAGGCCAAAGGAACGCCCGGCATAGTCAGGATAAAACTTTAAATCGCTTACCAGATCCAGCTCTTTGCCGTTGCGCAAAGTCAGGTGCACCGAATGCCGGTCTTGCACTTTCAATGCAATAGGCGCCGATGGCAGCACCATCAAGCGTGTCTTCAAAATACGATTGGATCCAGCAAGGAAAAAAAAGCTTCCCAGGAAAAGCAGCAGATATGCCAGATTAACATCTCCACCAAACCAGAATTTGGCCGCCATCGACAACAACGCGGTCACCGTGGGGACATATAGTAGCAAATCCCAGTACATGCCCCTGGTATCCCGGACCAGGTTAAGACTCTTTTCTCCCATACAACCTAACCGGAAACAGTTTTCGACGGCACCACCAGCACCTTTTTAATCTGCGCATCCAGCTCGCTGTACAACATCTCACCCGCCAACTGAAAGCGTACGATCCCCTTTTTGTCGATCACAAAGGTCCATGGATCGCCCTCAACTTGATACGCCCGATAAGCCTGCGGATTTTCGTACTGATCCATATGCAAAAAAAGGACTTCCGAGTGGTATTTATTCAGCAGCGCTTTCACAACCTGCAATTGCCCATCGCACACCGTGCAATGGGCCGGAGTGGCAAACTCGAGGACAATCGGCTTACCCATTGTAAGAGCCTTATCCAGCGAATACTTATACATGCGCGCATCGGGCTGACGGTAGGTAGTAACTTTACTCATATCCCCGCCAACGTCCGCCAGTGTCCTTGTAGGCAACTTGGGGGCCATTTCCCCTACTCTCAGCCCGCCGACAAGCTTGTCGTCGCAACCATAAATGCTTAGCACAATCCCGCAAACCAGTAGCCAACGCATACCAATGCTCATATCCGCTTCTCCCAGCCCGCACAGGTGCGGAAAAGGTTATACCCCCAGATAATGTTTGCCGACAACACCAAGGTTCCGAATATCCCCACCGCCGCCATTAAATAGTTGACCACTTTCGAGACCTCATCGCTGATGTCATAGCCTCCTATGGCCCCTGCCAGACAGAAAAAGACCACCATTCCAAGCAGACCGAAATTATGCGTCCAGAAATGTATCTTGACCAGGCGCAAACTGTATATAGGACGGCGAACCAGCCTGGGAATCACAAAATAAAGTGCGCCAAATATGGCCATTTCAACCCAACCCAGCAAATTGATATGTCCATGCGCCAACAGAATCAGGCGTCCGTGCGGCGCAGTATCGACAAAGTGGCGGAAGGCCGGAATACCCCCCATTAGCGCTCCCCATGAAAATCCGATAATGCTATAAACAATACACATGTAGATAAACCACAAGGTGTATTTTGTGTATTCCTTATCTACCGCCCAAGGTTCATTTTGTGCTTGCGCCACTCTGCACCTCTTTTTTGTCAGATTTCTCTTCTGTACGGACATCCGTAAACTCGGACTTCCAACTTTTAGGCGCCCACACTTTCACCATATCATCAATGAAACCGGACTTGCCCCGAGGCGGGAGTGGTGAATCAGCCGACCCTTGGTCGGCCTTCAATTCAGAAAGAAAAACTGCGAGCGCATGCAAGTCGGCTTCCGGTAATTCCGCCACATATGCCGCCTCCTTCGGTGCGGGGCCATGGTCAATGGTGGCGGCCGAATACGTTGCCTCGGGATTTTTCAGAAAATTCAGGAGGTACTTGAAACTTCGTTTGGAACCGATCCCATCTAGGTCGAGCCCCATATTGGTACCGTTGCGTACGGCTTTATGGCAGGAAGTACATTGTTGCTTGCGAAATATTAACGAACCCTTCAAGCCCTCAGGGGTAAAGTTAAAGTGATCGGTTATCTGATACAGCGGCTTATCCGAATGCGCGCGCACCACCTCCAGCATCACATAGCTTGCCACGGCAAAGACAAAAATCAGCGCAACAATCCCAAACAATATCTTCTCGCCCAGCTTCATGCTACCTTTTGCCATGCAAAAATACCCTCCAGCGCTTGCTGTTTTTTGCCTTCCAGAAACTACAAGCCCCGCGCCACTTATAGCGCAGGGCCCGCCATACTAAATCACGCTGCTACAGTAAAACCCAACTGCTTATTTTTGCTCTGGGACTTGAGGTGCACCCATTGAAGTCTTGGGAGCCGTAGCCAAGAACGTTGCAGCATTCAAGATATCATCGTCGGTCAGATTCTTTGCCACGGCGCGCATCATGGCCTCTGGATCGTTAGTCCTGGCGTAGGCGCCATTGGCAATATCAGATGCATTTGCACGCCAGTTATGTAACTGGTTAACCAGATATACATATTTCTGCTGGCCTATCATCGGGAACATCGGGAATGCACCGCGCCCGTTAAATTGATGGCACGATTTACACGCAGGAACCGCACCAGCCGGGTGATCCTTTGCCATGACTCCGTATGTAACAAGCACTTTGCCCTCATAGGCCTCGCCAACTTTCGTACCACCATCCTTCAAAGCCTTCATGTCGGACAACTCCGGTTTGGCCTGAATGGAACTCAAGTAAGCTGCCACATCGCGACGATCCTGATCGGACAACGCCTTGGCAAATCCGTTCATTGCGGCACCCAAGCCGGTCGGAATGCGCTTGTCAGTAGCGAAGTCCGTTAGCTGCTTGATAATGTAAGCTTGCCCCTGATTGGCCAGCCGGGGTGTACCCATCATGTCATTGCCCTGCCCATTGTCTCCGTGACAGGACATGCAAGGTGCGGCTGCGCCCTTACCTTGAGTAAAAATAGTTTTACCGTTAGCAGCGTTCCCGTCAGCCGCAAAACTTGTAGTAGCCACCAAGACAGCCGCAGCACCAAAAAGACATGACAACAACATGCTTATAGACTTGCGCATTTCCCTCACCCCCATTTTTAGTTCTTAAAAATTTAAGACCCCTAAAAGCTATTCGTAAACCAAGCAGCCAACATCAGCCCCACGCAATTTCCAGCGCAAACTCTTGCACAACAATTTCGGGGCCCAACATTGAGAAATAAGCTTGTTTTTAAGAATTCTTCTTGAGCAACAACGCTGCCAAGCCGAAAAAGAATACAAAAGCAATTACATACATCACAACAACTTGAGTCGTAGTCGTATCCGCTTCGAATAACATAGCAACACCTCCTCCGCACTTAACTTCTTGATTAAAAGGCAAAAAGCCCGATGTGTTATTACATCTAGCGAATTCTAACACCACTAATCTTTACCATGCAATATTTTTTTACCGGTCTGAATTTGTCAAGCTTTACGGCCCATCAAAGCTCTTCGCGCCCATGCGATCCACTTCATGCACGGCGGCTTTGGTCGGGGTGAGAGGATTCGAACCTCCGACTCCTGCGTCCCGAACGCAGTAC